>JBMYWE010000027.1:5900-12264 GCA_049607125.1 Granulosicoccaceae bacterium
ATCTCGGCGCCTTGCTCCAAGTTCACTTCTCCCTGGTGCGGCACTTGTCGAGCGCCCCAAGCGGCGGGGGGGGTAATCAAACCGGCCCAAACGGTCTCGATAGCGGCCACATTTATCGCGCCGACTAACACCTGCGCAAAAGGACCATTGTCGCCTGCAAAGTGACACACCACTCGCTCGTTGCGAGCAAACAAGCGAGGCACGTGCGCCACCGTGTGTTGCGCCACGCTGAACAATCGGCCGGGCACGTGCAAGGTGCTTTGCAAGGCACCTGTCAGCGGCATATGCACGCGGTGGTAGTCCCGCGGAGAGAGGTAAATAGTAATGAACTGACCACCGTCAAAGGTCGTTGCTGCCTGTTCGCTGCCGAGTAGTTCTGCGGCCGTGTAGCTGTGTCCTTTGGCCTGGAAAATTGCGCCGTTCTCAATCGGGCCCAGCTGCGATACATGCCCGTCGCTGGGCGAGATAACCACGCCTTCACCGCTGGCCAGTGGCCGCGCGTCGGCGCGCAAGGCACGGGTAAAAAACGCGTTGAAGCTGGCGTAGCTGTCAAAGTGTGGCTCGGCCGCCTCCTGCATATCGATACCGTACACGCGCGCAAACCACGCCATAACTGGCCGAGCTAAAGGCGTATTCAGGCGAGTAAAAAAGAACACCACACGCGAGATGGCGTGGTGCGGCAAGACTAACTGCAGTTGGGCAAAAAGCTTGGCCATTGGCGATTACAAGCTCGCGCGCAGCAGCGCGATATCAGAGGCCATTTGGTTCGGCAAGTGCGGTGGAGTGATGATGGCGCGCATCTCGCCCTGTGGGTTAATCAGTACAATCTGGCTGCTGTGGTCGACCAGGTAGTCGTCGCGGCCCTCAGTCTCACCGACCATGGTGTACAGCGCGCCGAGCTTTTGCGTGAGTTCGTCGATATCGACCTTGTCACCCGTGGTGCCAACAAAAGCCGGATCAAAGTATTCCACGTATTCTTTCAGGCGTTCTGGGGTGTCGCGCTGTGGGTCAACCGAGACAAACAGTATTTGTGTGTCGGCGAACTCTGGGTGCTTCTCGCGCACGATTGCCATGGTCTGTGCCATATTGGCCAGCGCCGCCGGGCAGATATCAGGGCAATAGGTGTAACCAAAAAACGCCAGTGTCCACTGGCCTTCAAAGAAGCTGGCAGCGGGTTGGTGCTTACCGTCATAGCCGAGCAGTGCCACATTGGGCACACGGCGAAAGCCGACCGGCAAGGCAGTAGAACCTTGTAATTGTTCGTTCAGGGTGGCCACATCCAGTGTGGGTGGGTTCATGGTGCGATAGGCGAAGGCGCCCATCAACAGCGCCGCAACAACGACGAGGTAGCGGACGATCCAACAGAACTTGCAGGCGGGTTTGGCTGATTCAGTCATGAGAGCTAGTGGTATGATGGTTGGATTAAAACAACTGGCTGGAAATAGGGTCTGAACTAGACAAGGCAAAGTGTCAGTTAGTTCTCCCCAGAGCGATAACAGTATAACCCATGGCAGCGGAGCAGCATGACAAGCGAGACGAATAGTGACAAGGTCAACAAATCGGGCGTGTATCTCGACGAATTGATCCGCCAAGGTGAGACCTTGTTCACGCAAGCCGAGCTGAGCTACGGGCACGGCACCGACAACGCACTCGACGAATCTGCCTGGCTTGTGCTCCACGCGGTGGGTATTCCCCCGGATGAACCCATCGATGATTACCACATTCTCCTGAGTCAGCAGCAGAGCACCGACGCGCGCGCTTTGCTGCAGCGCCGGGTGGATGAGCGTCAGCCCGCCGCCTACCTCACCGGCAGCGCCTGGTTTGCAGGCTTGCAATTTCATGTTGACTCGCGCGTGCTAGTACCTCGCTCTCCCTTGGCGGAGCCCATACTTGCCGGTTTCACGCCTTGGCTAGATCCGAGTAAGGTGCGCTCCGTTATGGACATGTGCACTGGTAGTGGCTGTATCGGTATCGCCTGTGCTTACGCCTTTGCCGACGCCAAGGTCTTGGCCACCGACATTAGCCACGAGGCACTTGAAGTGGCAGCACAAAATGTCTTTGCTCATGATATGGCTGAGCGAGTTGAGCTGGCGCAGGGCAGCTTGTTTGAGCCGGCGAAGGGCCGTAGCTTTGACCTAGTGATCAGTAACCCACCCTACGTGGATGCTGCCGATATGGCGGCATTGAGCGATGAGTTTAAACACGAACCCGAGCTCGGTTTGGCAGCAGGCGAAGACGGATTGGATCTGGTGCGCACCATGTTGCGCGAAGCGCATTCGCACCTCAATCCAGGTGGGCTACTGGTGATTGAGGTCGGCAACAGCGCGCCTGCCCTAGAGGCGGCCTATCCGCAGTTGCCGTTTTTCTGGATGGAGTTTGAATCCGGCGGAGAAGGCGTGTTTATGCTGTGGCGCGAGGACTTACAAGCTATCTTGTAAGTTTTTTATCGCGGCACTTTCGGCCGCACACCGTGCTGGCATGGCTCAATCGCGCAGTACTGCCACCAACTCCTTGCTCGACTTAATACGCCACAGGCCACCTAGCCAAAAGGTGTTGCTGCTGTCGGTTTCGAAAAGAGGGCTATCTTCATTGGCTGCTCCCCGGTAGAGCTTTTGTCCCAGTGCTCCGTACAGCCAGATGTTAGGCGTGGGCTGGTAGCTTAGTCCTATTTGCAAGTCTGTTCCCATGTATCCGCCCTTGGCATCGAAGGCTTCGCGCTCAGCGGTGGCGTATTGATCATCCACCTGGTAGAACACGTCTTGCAAATCTTCGGTTGCCCACTTGGGGCCAATCTCTGCAAAAAATCCCAAACGGCCGTCCATAAAACCGCTGCGCTCCCATTCGAGCACCGTGGTTAGCACGCCACCACGGCTGTCAATATCACTAAAGTCTGTTTCGAAGGCAGCGCGCATTTGGGTGGAAAAGGTCATTTCAGATCGCGTGCCGTCGGCGTTGAGTCGATCTTGCAAGGTCACTACCAGCTGCGGGCCCAGTTCGAACATGTAGTCGATCTCGGGCAGGCCTTCGCGCAGTTCATTGTCCGAGTTGGCGTTGACAGAGCCGGCCACGGACACATCCAATGAGAAGCGAGAGTTTTCGAAGGCCATCGCCGAGACACCGCCTTCACCGATGCGAAGTTTCTCGCCGCGATAGACCATATAAGGCACCACAAAGGTGCGCACGTTGTCTTGATCCGAGGCCGGGTAGTCCTTGCCACCCAAGTGCAAACCACCCAATCCAATTTCCCAGCGAGGCTTCATTTCGGTGTGTGCCTCAGTGCCCAACTTGTTCAATCGTTGTTTGACGCGCTCGGCTGCCTCCGTAGCCAAATTGGCGTTGTCGGTGTTCGCCGCTTCCTCGGCGAGAGCGCTGTGGGAAAACAGGATCAGGCTGACGGTGAGCAGGGCGGAGCGTGGGGTCGGGAAATGTGGCATAGGTTACTGGTCAATTTGGGCTATGTTGAGTTTAGAGGTCGTGTGGCAAAGCGCAGGCTACAACGGGGAAAATTTTGCCCTCGAGTAGGCGTTTTCAGGTCAAATCCGGGCGATGACCGTGGATCTATCAACGGCCATCATTGAAAATGTGTGAGTTCTTCAGTCGTCGGAAAGTTGCAATAGCTGTCCGTTGCGCCCCCCCGGGCTGGCGATGATTTGCAGAATCTGCGCAGCGCGAGTGGCGGGCATGGGGTTGTTGTGCGGGACTTCCCCAGGGTAGGCGCGTTGGCGCAGTGGGGTGCACATGGGGCCCGGATTGATACCGATCACATTGACCAGTTGTTGGTCCTGATCGTTGCGTTGGCCGTCGCACTCGTCGGCCAGCATTTGTGTGGTACTGCGAACAGTCGCTTTGCTCAGACCGTAGGCCCCCCAATAAGCACTGACATGGTCGTCGAGCATAAAAATGACGCTGCTCGGGCCAGTGTCTCGTAGCAGCGGTAAACCTGCGCGGGTGAGCCGCATCGGGCCGTTGAGGTTACTGTTAAAAACCTTGCTCCAGAGGTCATCTGGGTAGTCTTCGAGTGGGGTCATGGCACCTAACTCAGCCGCACAGTGCACAATCGAAAACACCCCGCCGAAGGTATCGTACAGGGTGTTGATCAGGGTCTGGTGGTCGGCCAGCGTCGCACCGGCGAGGTCCAGTGGATAGATGGCCGGTTGAGGGGCTCCGGCTGCCTCAAGCGCGTCGTAGCACGCCTCTAGCTTGGCGATGGTGCGGCCCAGCAACACGACCGTCGCCCCCGCTTTGCCACAGGCTAGGGCCAGCTCAGAACCGAGTGCGCCACCTGCGCCAGTGATCAAGACACAGCGGTCTCGCAGGTTCGGGTTGGAGGGGTGCTCTGCTGTACTCATGTTCTGCTGTCCGGTGGTTCGATTAAACACTGTGCTTGATTGATCAGCGCCATAGCTGCGCCCGAGAGGCTCGCATCAACCTTGTATCGTCAGTGTAACGCAGCAGTCGTTCAGGTGGTAAAAATGACAAGTTGATTTTCTTCTGTGACCAGTGCACTGTGCGGCACTTCGCTCGTGCTAAAATGGCGTATCTGATGTTCGAGTGGTCGGTAGAGACCGTTCAATACTTTGAATTTACTGAGGTGAGATTGTGGTTAAATTTGCTATTGGGTTGTTATTTGGCGTGATGGTCGGTTTGTGGCTCGGTGTCAATATCGGCGAAGGAAAGGAGCTCTTTGCGCCCCCGTTTGAAACAACCACTTTGTCGCCAGCTCAGTAATCTCAAGCCCGCTCATTCGAAGTGGGCTGGCAGCCCGTTCATAAACTGGTGTCGTTTCGAGAGCGTGCTGATTTGAGGCAGTTTCTTTCCCGATTTGAGGCGAATAGCGGAGTTATTTAACTAAAATCGGGGAAGAAAATGACCAAATTCAGCGAATTCGCAGTAGGCGGCAGTCTTTGGGCCGGCTGCTGTTACTCTCAAGCGGCTTGACGCGCTGCTCAGGCTTCCACGAGGCCTGTCAGTCGACACACATCCATCAGCTCTTGTGCATCAGCGCATATCCAGTCAGTGCCCCACTGTCGGGGGTCTTGGTGAGCTGGGTAGTATCCCCAAGCCATCACCACTGTGCGCATGCCCGCGGCCACTCCTGCGTGCACGTCGCGCTCGGCATCGCCAACATATACACAGCTATCTGGCGTGAGTCCGGCGCGTTGACAAGCCAGTTGAATCGGCTCGGGAGCGGGTTTGCGTACGGCTAGGCTGTCGCCACATACCAGCGCGGAGCAACGATCAAGCAACTCTAGTGATTGCAGTAGTGGAACCGTGAAACGAGTGGGTTTATTGGTGATGATGCCCCAGGCGATGTCTTGGGCTTCAAGGCTTTGTAGAAGCGAGTCCATGCCCTCGAACAACACGGAGTTATCGGCGACGCATTGGCTGTAGCACTGTAAATAGCGGCGGATCAACGATTGCTCACGCTCGGGCTCGAGCTCCCCAAAACCCAAGTGAACCAAGGCCTTGCTGCCGTGCGAGACATGTGGGCGGATTGTGGCTGCGTCGATGGGCGGCTTGCCTTCTTGTTGCAGGAGCATGTTGAGAGCGCCCCCCATATCGGGAGCGGTGTCGATTAGGGTGCCGTCCAAGTCGAACAGCAACCCGCCGGGCTTTTTAGTCATCGAGATGTCGTTTGGCGTGAGCGAGGTAGTTGACGTCAATGTCATCGTTGAGCGAGTAGCGCCGCGTGAGCGGGTTGTAACCCATGCCGCGCAGTTGCTGAATGTCCAGCCCGCTCTCCCGACAAAAAGTGGCCAACTCGCTGGGGCGAATAAATTTCTCGTGCTGATGGGTACCCGCTGGCAACAGGCGCAAAATGCGCTCGGCGGCGACAATAGCGAACAGCCAGGATTTTGGGTTGCGGTTGAGCGTAGACATAAACACATCGCCGCCGGGCTTGACCAAAGCGCTGAGCGCGCGGCAGATCGAGCTTGGGTCGGGGACGTGTTCGAGCATTTCCATGCACACCACCGCGTCGAATTCGCCCGGCTTTTCCTCGGCCAATTGCTCTGCCGGCACAGCTCTGTAGTCGATATCCAGGCCAGATTCGCGCGCGTGTGCCCGAGCACAGGCGAGCGCGTCTTCAGCCAGATCAATCGAGCTCACGCGCGCGCCAGCACGCGCTAGGCCTTCGCTGAGAATGCCGCCACCGCAGCCGACATCCAAAACCTTGAGGCCGCGCAGGTCGACGCTATGTTGGATGAAATCTAAGCGTAGCGGGTTGATGTCGTGCAGCGACTTAAACGGCCCATCCGCATCCCACCAGCTGGCGCCGAAGGCGTCAAACATCTCTATCTCGCGGGCGTCGACATTACTCATTCTCTACTGCCAGTTTGCCTAAAAGTGCTAGTGTAGCGGCAGT
>JBMYWE010000028.1:0-7991 GCA_049607125.1 Granulosicoccaceae bacterium
CAAAGCGCGTGTAGGGACGGTATTGCGGCCGGGGCGACCAAGGCCCTTGCTCACCCGCCATGTTGCGAAAGCTGGGCTCGGCAGCCAGTACATCTACCATGTGGTGGGCGTAATCCTCCCAGTCCGTAGCCAAGTGCCAAATGCCATTGTCCTGGAGCAATCGAGACACTGTCTGCGCAAATACCGCACTGACAATACGACGTTTTTTATGCCGCTTCTTGTGCCAAGGATCGGGGAAAAACAACAAGAAACGATCGACACAGGCCTCGGGCAGGCGCTGATTGAGTACTTCGATGGCATCTTGCTCGATCAGTCGCACATTGTTCAAGCCCAGACGATTGACCTCAAACAAACAGTGCCCTACGCCAGCGCGATGCACCTCAATACCGAGAAAGTTCTTCTCCGGATGCGCAGCGGCCATAGCCACCAAAGCATCGCCATTGCCGATACCCACTTCAACCCACAGCGGTGCGTCGCGACCAAACAAAGCCACGGGATCGATGGGCTCTAGGCCGGGCTTCACACCAAAGACCGGGTAACATTCATCCAAGGCCTTTTGCTGCGATGTCGTCAAGCGTCCGCCCCGCCGAACAAAACTACGAATTCGGCGAGGATGGCCGACTTCTTCTCCGGCGTCGTTAAAAATTGGGTCACACATGGGGGATGCCTGAGCGTAAAAGGAGGCATTTTACGCCTTAGACGACCTGCGGGGGAAGATGGGGCTATTCAGCGAATATCCGCTTCTAGATCAAACTCAGACGCCCGGTAGCCGTGCACAGCAATTACCCAATGCCGATCGGCCGCGTCGCTCAAACTGATCTGCTCGGAAAAATTTCCAAGAGTCGCCGAACTGGCGTCAAATTGTCCACCACTGGCCACTGTCCCCTGTGGAACCGCAGCCTCGCGCACGTACAGATCGGCATCCCCGTGCAGGGGAGTCAGTCGAATGTCCAAGGCATTAGCGTGAGCTGGCGCTTTGATTGCAAAATAAGCCCAGCCGTCTTGGCTAACATGGGCACGCACCCGCTCACCGAGGTCCAGTGGATTTGGCTCAGGGGGCTGAAGGCTCAGGGCTTGCGTCATGGGAACTAGCTGATTTGGACCGGAGCTAGCCGACGTTTCGATTCTGCCGTTCTCTACTATCAACAACCAACCAGTCATCGCCATCACAGCACTGAGCGCTACAGATTGCTTCGCTCGCGCATTTTTGATCACAGCCACCTCCCCTAGCCCGTCAATGGTTGCGCAGGCCAAATGTATTACCCACGTATCGGCACATCGCGGAAAGTGTTTACTTGGGAGCAATTACCTATGCGATGGTTAAGTGACAGCAATATCGGTTAGTTTTTCACAATGGGTGCCACCCGCGCCCGAGTGATCACCCACAACATCAGCCAGAGAAACGCCAAAGGAGACGCCGCTCCTCCTTCCACAGCCGGAATGACGGGAAGCGTTTCCAGCACTCGCCAGATCACCTTTATCTGATCCCCGCCATCGGCGTCTCGTACAGAGACCAGAACCTCAAATTCGCCCAATTCGGTCGGCGTGTCACTGATCAGCCCTGTCTGCGCGTCCAGAAAAAGGCCCAAAGGCAACCCCTGAGCACTGAAGCTGAGCGTATCTCCTTCGGCGTCGACTACCGGCAATTGATAACTCTCGGGTTGATTGACTACGCTGGCGCGAATGCCAGTAAAGCCGAAGACGGGTGCATGATTACCGCTGGCATGGTCGTAGATACCGTCTAGATCCCGGTCTAGGGCCAAGCGCTGCCCAGTGCCCGCCACCACAAGGGTGAAAGTCACCGGGTGATTGGCATCAGCGGAGGCCACCAATGTCGAGTGCAAGACTCGCTCGTCGGCAAAATCTGCCTGCCACTGTCCGTCACCTAAATACAAATAACCACGGCGGTTGATCTCCCCACCGCGTTTGGCGATCAACTCCAGATGGGGGCTGCTGGAGAGCTCTAGCATCTGCGCGAGCAATACCTGTTGTTCGACTGCACTCGAGCCCGCCAGCGTCACCTGCTTGCCTACCGCTGCGTGGGTATCCTGGCGGGACTGGGTAGGCGCGAGATCGTTGTCCGGCCCCTCAAAGCTCATCAGCGCGGCCAAATGATCGGCCGAACGGGCCACCGCCATCCACCCATCAGCACCATCGTGGAAGGCGCCAAAACCACTGGTGGAGCCCTGCGCCGAAGCACCGTTATAGCCCAACCTTTTATACAAGCCGTGATAGCCCTGTGGGATGAAAGACTGTCCAAACAAGGCCACCGATTCATTGCTTCGCGGCAAACCATTGCTGTGACAACCAATACAAGCATTTAGCTTTTCGCGCCCGATCACCGCGTTGCCTGTGGCTGCCCCCACGCCCGCGGGGAGCTCCACATGCTCAGAAAGCGTGTTATCCAGGTTGCGATAGGGGTTGGGCGGGAAATACAGCGTGCGCAAAAAACCTTCTAACTGCGCTATCTCCAATCCATTTAGCTGTGAATCAGCGCCCTGCAGCAAGGTAAACGTGGGGTTGAAGTCCAGCATTTCCAAGCGATCACCACGCCAGTGAAAGCTGGGAAAACGCATAATGTCGACCAGACTCTGGGTTTGCATTGAACCCTTCATCGGGTGTGCACTGCTATTCGGAGCACCATTGGGTTCACCCAGATCCCATGCAAGCCTGTCACCGCGCGCATCCACATGGCATGAGGCACACGAGAGATGCCCTAAACCCGAGCCTTGGTGCGTATTATACAAATGCGGTCTACCTAACTTTATCGACTCTGGGGTCGGATCAAAAAAGGAAACACTGTGACGCACTTGCAGTGTTTCCGGGTCGAATTCACTCACACTGCCCGCAAACTTACTCAGCACGAAAGCTCGATCACCGTCGGCCGACAAAACCAACCCGGTAGGCCCTTCCTGCACCTCAAGTCGCCCAAGGCGCGAACCATCGGCGGCCACAGCAACCACATTGTTGGAGCCCATGCCGCTGACAAAAAAACGATCCCCCGCTGGCGCCCAAGCAACACCTCTAGGATCACCGATAGATGCCGCCCGCTGATCGGCGGGCAAGGTGGTGAGGGAGTAATCTAGATGCGGATTTAGATCGGCAACCTCCGGTGACTGACCGGGAATGACAGTGGCGTACACCACCCGCAAAAACTTGCCGTTGAGATTGGGCTGAAAGCGGATTTCGTTTGTTGCATCCGTGCCCACCAGCGTGACTCGTCCATCGCCTGGGTTGACCGCCACCGCAGCGTTGATGTTCATCAGCCTAGAACTATAAGTAATAGCTAAGCTCTGAGTATTAATATGCGCCAGATCGTAGTCGGGCAAATCCCAGCCATTTACTCGACCACTCAAGCTCGCTTGAGAGCCACTAATGTAGTTTGACCAGTCACGGTTGTTGTCGTCCATCCATTGGCCACTATCGCCCCTGCGCACCACCAAACTGCTGACACCTGGGTCACCCGCCGTCAGGGCTGGCTCAAAATTGGCCCCCATATTCGGGGCCGGATTTTGCCCACTGTAGGGCCCATCCGCGCGACTCACTATATCGGCACTGCTGCCCGTAGCCGCCGCTGCCGGACGCCCACTGAGTGCGGTGGTGGCGTTACCACTTTCAAAAGTCGCCACGTATACAGTCGCACCGTCTGGGCTGATAGCCAAAGCACGCGGCTCTTCCATGAGCAGCGGCAATCGCTGAGGCTCGGCTTGTAGGTCGGAAAGCGAATACACCAGCACACGGTTTTTCTCACCGCTGCTGACAAACGCTCGCTGCTGCCCAGCCGCAAACACCACATCAGCGGGCTCGTTGTCGGTCTGCAGGGTGTGAATTACCGTGCCCAGATCTAAATCGACCACGCTGATACTGTCGGAGATCTTGTTCACCACCCAGGCCTCCTGCTCGCTGCGCACACGAACAGTCACCGGGTCGTGCCCCACGGGGATGCTGTCGCGCCAGCTGAGCTGACCACCTGTGCTATCAAATACTTCCAGGGTGTTGGCTACGGTGTTCACCGCCAATAGCTTCTGACCACTGGGCGTCAGGGCCAATGGGTGCACATGAGGTGTCTCAAAGTTGATCACCCCTTGGGAAGGTCGGGCCACTGTACTTTGCTGCCGGTCCGCCTCGGGGGGAAGAGTACAGCGTGCCACCAGGGGCAGCTGCGCCTCTAGTGCAGCAAAGTCACCCTGCGCATGATCTATCTGCAACAGGGCCTGAAACGCAGCAGTCTGGCACTCGGGCAAGTCTGCTACGTAACGAACCGCCTGCACCTGCTCGCTCGTTCCAGCCAGTACCAAGACCACAAGCACCGCAATGCCCTGATCTAAACTTCGGTGCCAACCTGCCGAGATGGCTCTGCCGACTCGCCCCAGATACCTAAAACTACCGTATGCCTTAATCATTCACTAACAATCGGCACCGCAGGAGTGAACTGTACGATAGCACTCGGTTTTCGGTGGACCAGCCACAGGCAGCCCCCATATATCAGACGATTCAAGGCACAGCGCTTTGCCTAAGCAGCCCTCAATCTGGCTTTAAGCAAGCTTCGACCGCCGTCTGTATCAAGCCGCGAAACCACGCGTGCTCGGCCGACTGGCGATAGCGCACGTGCCAGATCATCCTGAAATCCATGGGTTCAAGTGCGACGGGCACAGGACAGCAACCCAAGCCATTCAAGGACCCATTTGCCAACCTAGACGGACAGACTGCAATCAGCTCACTGCCGCGAATCACCGCACCTAGCGCAGCAAAATTGGGGGCCGTATAGGCTATGCGACGACGCTCACCCATGGACTCCAGCACGCGGTCTATTTCACCGATACCCGGCCCATCATTAAATTTGACTCGACCGTGGCGACAGGCCAGAAACTCTGGCAAATCTGCTGGCGCGTCACGTATTGATGCGTCATAGAACAAGGCAAACTCTTCACGCAAAAGTGGCTGTGAAACCAATCCCCCGGTGGCTGGAGGCCGACGAGGCGTCAACACCACGTCGATCTGTGAAGCGACCAGGGGATCAAAGTGATCCACATGCGAAATCATTGAGCGAAGGCGCGCCCGGGGCGCTTGCTGAGCCATCAGGCGAAACAGCTGTGGTACGACGATATCGTGCTCGAAGTCATTTGCTGAAAGGGCAAACTCCCGCTCGCAAAGCAACGGATCAAAGGCCTGCGGATTGGCCACTTGGCTCAAACCCACCAACACCTCCTCGATTGCCCCCTGCATAGCTTCCATTTTGGCACTGGCAACCACACCGCGACCGCTCTTTATAAACAGGGGATCTGCCAACAGACGTCGCAGACGCTCTAAGTTGTGACTCACCGTAGACTGATTCACTCCCAACTCCACGGCGGCCCCACTAATGGAGCCGGTGCGATAAATTAATTGTAAAAGCTGCAAGCTTTTGCCGTCGATGGACAGATAATCGGTTTTTTTCATAACAAGTATGCATATCATGTATTTGATCGCATACCAAGTGCTCCGCTAGAGTGCGCAGCAATAACTCAACGGACTAGTCGCTTGCCCAAACCGCTCAACAACATGCAGCTCAGCCTCATGCTAGCCGCCATTATCTCAGTCATACCCTTCGCCATAGATGCCTATCTACCCGCGCTGGCAACCATGGCTGAGGACTTGGGCTATTCGCTACACCAACTCGAGCTAACAATCAGTAGCTTCTTTGTAGGCTATGCACTGGGCAGCTTGATTGGCGGCCCACTGAGTGACCACTACGGCAGGCGAAACATGGGCGTGTTAGGTCTGGCCTTGTTTTTTCTAACCAGTATTGCCATGAGCGCTAGCGAGAGCTATCAGGGACTATTGATTTTGCGCTTTGTACAAGCCGTGGGCGGTGGTATCACAACAGTGGTTGTACCGGCCATCGTGCGTGACCGCTTTGAGCGCCAGGAAGCGGCTAAAGTAATGACCACTATCGCATTTATCATGATGGCCGCCCCCCTGAGCGCACCGGTGATTGGCTCGCTGATTCTGTCATTTTGGGGCTGGCGTGCCATCTTTGTCTTTTTGGCTGTGTACGCCGCAGCCCTGTTAATTTTGGCCAAAGCATATCTGCCACAGAGCCGAGACCCAGCCAAACCACTTCCCCCTTTCTCTTGGCAAGGCACTCTGCAAAACTACCGCAGTGTATTCACTCATGCTCAAGCCCGGCCCTACTTTATCGCCTCAATTTGTAGCAGCGCCATTTTTCTCAGCTACTTGACCCAAGCCGCCTACTTGCTCAACGAGTATCTAGGATTGTCCGCTGTGCAATTTCCTATGGTGTTCTCTGGTTTTGTGGTCTGCTTGATGATCGCCAACCGCAGTAACGCCTATTTGTTACGCCACTGGGATTCACGGCAAGTGTTTGTTTGGGGTATCCGGCTGACGGCGCTGTTTACTAGCGCGCTACTGCTTGCATCAGTAGTTGCACCACCGGCTTCTGTCTGGGTCGCAGCTGGTGTGTTGCTCGTCATCAGTTCACTGGGGCTCATCAGCAGTAACTCACAATCAAACTATTTACACTTTTTTGCAAGCCTGAGCGGCACTGCGTCATCGCTGCTCAAAGCACTGGAAATGACTATCGGCGCGATGGCTGGAGCTCTAATCAGCGCGCTGTACAACGGCACCCCTATACCTCTCGCAGCTGTTATGTTCGGTGCCAGCTCTCTGGCCTTTATCGTGGTTTGGCGTGCGGGCATTCACTTGGAACTCAAACTTGAGTCCAAAAGCTAAGCCTATTCTCCGCCCCACTACACCCCTAGAATCAGCAGCCAGGCACTGGCGGTGAGCACGCTAAAAGCCGTGCCGAGCAACACAGCATTCGCTGCTACGTCTTGCGCACGCTGATACATATTGGCAAAGAGATAAGCATTGATACCCGGCGCCATGGCGGCGGTCACCACCGCCGAACGAGTAAACTCAATCGGCAACTCGAACACTTGTGTGCACAAAGTCCAAGTTAAGGTTGGGTGTACCAACAGCGAAAAGCCAATTACCATCATCGGCTCTTTCACCTGCTTGGATATTTGGTAGCGCGTCAGCACAGCCCCTAGCCCAAATAGCGCCACCGGCAGCGCTGCTCTTGCCGCCATATCCAACCACGCCTGCACGGGCTGCCATAAACTCAAACCCGTTACATTGGCGACAAATCCTAAGCCTATACCAATCATCAAAGGGTTCTTAGAGAGAGACAAAAACGCCTCCCGCAGAGTATCGGAGATGGCTTTGCCATCGGCACGAGAGAACTCCATCACCACCACGCCGAGCAAATAACAAATGGGAGCGTGTAAGGAGACAATGGCGTAGTTCGGTGCAAGCGCATCGGCGCCAAAGGCACGTTCGGTTATCGGCAAGCCGAGCAATACCGAATTGGAAAAAAGTGCGCCGAAACCCACCACCACAGATTCGCCCGGACGCCTGCCAAACAGTAGTCGCGAGACAAACATAGCCATCACAAAGCAAGCAATAGACCCCGTGTAAAACGAGGCCAGTAGTCGCCACTCAAAAACACCGCCCAGATCGAGTGTCATCACGGCGTTAAACAACAAACAGGGAATGGCAAAGCCTTGGGCAAAGCGCATCAAACCCTCTATCGCCTCTCGGCTCATCCATCCCTTAAAGGCTGCAAAATAACCGCAGGCAATCATTAGAAAGACCGGCGCTACGATGACAAGCAGATTGAAGATCACAGTTAGGCTCTGGGCTGGATGAGACGACATTGTGCGCCGCAAAGACTTTTGCAGCAACTGATGGCCAAAGGCTCGAGCCCCGAGTAGACTCCCCGAATAATTTTCCAAACCCTGATTTCGGGCTGCAATATGTACAACGAAATGATCACCGCCTTTGTCACGCTCTTTGTCATCGTCGACCCCATCGGTCTGGTGCCAATTTTTCTGGCGCTTACCGCAGAAGCTAGCCCCGATCACCGTAGGAAAATGGCAATCCAAGGTTGTGCCATTGGCTTCGCAATTCTACTGTTGTTTGCCCTCTTG
>JBMYWE010000028.1:8001-12185 GCA_049607125.1 Granulosicoccaceae bacterium
TCTACTCGGCGCACTGGGCATCTCGATGGCGGCCTTCCGACTGGCAGGGGGTGTGCTGCTGTTTTTAATTGCACTAGAAATGGTTTTCGAGAAACGCACCAAGCGTCGTAACGAGCGCGCGGAAGAACTGCAAGCCGAAGAGCACCTTCAAGATCAAGCGATATCGCGACAAGCTGTCAATGAAGATATCGCGGCCTTCCCACTGGCCATCCCTTTTGTGGCTGGCCCAGGAGCTATTGCGTCAGTTATCTTGCTGATGGGCAAGGCTGAAAACGACTGGAGCTGGCAGCTGGGGATCATTGGCGTGACCGCGCTGGTCATTGTCGTCACATTGGCTATGTTTCTGGCCAGCGCAAAAATGGCGCACCGATTGCCGCCAGCGTTGATCAATGTGACCACGCGAATTCTCGGAATATTGCTCGCCGCCCTGTCGATCCAATTTTTGATCGACGGCATCCAACAGGCATTTGGCCCCGTGGCGGGCAGCTAGAAAAAGCGCAAATTTTATTCTACGACAATCGTTATCTGCTCAGAGACTACCGGTTTATCGTGGGGCATGTGGGCATAGTTACCCAGTAACAATTGTAAGGTGTACTCGCCCGGTTCAAGCGTCAGCTCAGTCTCGGTTTGGCCGCCGCCAAAATGGCGTACACCGTCGGTTGCCGGCAGCGGCTGGCTTAGATCAACTGAATCTAGAGGCGTATTAATCAATATATGGTGGTGCCCGGTGTTTTCCTTTTCAATACCCGCAGGCGCCACCCCCATGCCTTTCAGCCCAAATTTTACCGTAAAACTCTGTGCAACCACTGCACTAGCAGCTGGCTCGATAAAGTAAACCGCCGCACCTTCAGGTGCAACTGGAAGGGTATTTTCAGCGATTGCAACACAAGACAAAACTGAGCTAAGCAAAACGCAAGAAACGATCTTATTCATAACAAATCCTTTTTATACATCGGAATACCGCCGATGCGTCTCTCTGAAAGAAACCACCGTGCTATACGCAGATTTAGCATACATGTATTATTTTCACATATCCATGCGCCCCAAAACGGCCTATTCTTTCGTCAATACTCCACGCTTGCCCAACGCAGCTGTCAATTGAAGTACACACTTCGGCTCAGCACCGTGCTGAAGCAGCCAAGCACATCACAGAACTGATCAACACCTGCGATGAGCACTCGAACACGAGGGCCAAGCTTGCCAATCAAGCAGGTGAAATCGTGCAGCGAGCCAGGGAATCGATCAAATTATGGGAAAGCTCAGCTGCGACAGCAAAGAACAGAGCAAAGGCGTAACTCAAGTGAGCCACGAAATAACCGACAGCGAAATATCCAACCGGCAAATCGCCGCGTTAGTGGAGGAGAGCCCGTCGGCAATCAAGAAGCTAAGTGTCCGATCAACTATTACTTCCCGATTTCCACTGGCCCGTTTTCGCCATGCCCCCTCGCAAGCCATCCGGCACGTAGCCAGCTATGTTTCTCCTGCCTGACAACAGCCGGAGAAAAAATTGCTGTGTCAAATACAAGTGATATTAAGTGATCAGTCACTAAGTGAGCAGCCCAACCGACAAGCACACGCCGTAGGCGCTTTTAAACTCCTTTGAGACTGAGAGCCCAGCCGATCAAGCTCCACCCAGCACAAGGCTCCAGCGTATACGCCCATCTGTCCCTCGCGCACACGCTGCACCCAAGTGGCTGTAACGGTCTGACATTAGCACGGCGCACTGGGTATCGCTTATCAGCCAAGCTTCTACCGCATCATAGGCACTAAAGGCGTCTGTGTTGACAAGCTGAGCTAACTCGACATCAAGTGAAAACCCCGACCCTGCTCGCCTCTGTACTCGGTCATAGACGTCAAGCCCATCCGATCCGATGACAGATTCAAAGCGATATCGTGCCATATCAACCGCGTGATCCGTCGCCGCTGTATCCAGTGTTTGATCGAAAGTCATATTGGGGAAAAGTAACGGTTGCACTTGATGGCACGATTGGTACAAGCGCCGTGCGATGCTCACCTCTCGCAGCATGGCGGCATTGACGTCGCGCGCACTAGGACAGGCGCAATTGCGATCGAGCTCGCACTGGGCGGAATCATCCACTCCAGTTGTAGCATGCACGCACACTGGCCCATCGCACCCTGTGACACGGTATTCACAGCCATACAGAAACAACAACAAGGCAAAAGTGGCTAGTCGATTAATTCGCATGTTTGCTCCGCCTGTTTAACAACTTCGCCCAAGGTGGCCACACCTCGAGTCATATTTTCGTTCCAGGGGTGTCCGGCACACAGGCGCATAAACTGCCGATAACGTCCGGTCGTGCTAAACAAAAAACCGGGTGTAATGCTCACACCTCGACGCAGTGCTTGCTGATAGATGAGTTGCGTATCCACCTCTCCCGGCACCTGTACCCAAGTGACAAAACCACCCTGCGGATCGGAGACACGCGTACCCTCGGGGAAGTGCGCGGCAATAGCGGCGCGCAACTGACCCACTTGTCGTCGGTAGGCACGACGCAAACTGACTAAATGGCGGTCGTAGTTTCCCTCGGCCAAAAACGCGGCGACAGCCAGCTGGGTCAAGGAGCTGGTGGCCGAGCTATTGAGCTGCTTTTGCTGCATCACCGCCAAGTGGTGGCGCCCGCCAAAAACCCATCCCACACGAAAACCCGGCGCCAGCGTCTTGGAGAAGGACGAGACAGTGATCACATTGCCTGTTTTATCGTAGGCCTTGCACATGCGAGGGCGATCGGCCTCAAAGCTAAGGTCGCCGAACACATCGTCCTCGATGAGTGGCACTTGATGGCGCTCAACCATTTGCACCAACTCGCTTTTAGCGGCCTCTGGCATCAACGCACCCGTGGGGTTACTGAAATTAGCCGACAGCACCACAGCGGCGATTTTTCGCTTGCGTAGCTGTGCATCCAGAGCCTCTAGACAGATTCCGGTGTCCGCTTGAGTGGGCACCTCCAACGCCAGCATGCCTAGCCTCTCGATCATTTGCAGCACGTTAAAATACGTGGGCGCGGCCACGGCGATGATGTCTCCCGCTTGGGCCACCGCCTGCAACGCCACCATCAAACCCTCGGTGGCGCCGTTGGTGATAAGAATCTGATCGGGGTCGACCTCACCGGCAATGCCGGTGTGGCGCAGAGCCAACTGGCGACGCAGCGCCAACACACCAGGCGGAAAGTTATAGCTCACCGCTTCATCGGCGTGTTTGCTCACCACCGTGCGCAAAGCCCTCGACAAACCCCGTACAGGCAGCAACGAAGCCGCGGGATTGGCAACCCCGAGTGGCACCAATTCGCGCTGATTGGCCAGTGCAAAGATAGTCTCAACTGTATTGCCGAACTGCACTTTACGCGGCCTGCGTGGTTCTGGCTGCGGATGCACCGGCTGCGGTAGCCCACGCGCTTCACGCACAAAAAAACCGCTCTGGGGGCGAGACTCTATCAAGCCCTTGCTCTCGAGCTGCATATAGGCTTGCATCACCGTGGCAATACTAACTTTGTACTTGCGACTCATCACTCGCAGCGAAGGCACACGGTCACCGGGTCCGAGCGCCCCGCTGCTGACCAACGAACCCACTTGATCAGCCACCTGTTCGTACAAAAAACTCTCTTTCACACCAAAGACCCTTTGACTGTTACGGTCGTGTTTTTCTTTTACTGTATCTGTTCCGGTCAGTCTAAGCTATTACAATTGGCTCCCACCCGCACTCACACTGGCAGACCATATGAATCTCAGCCCCGGCTTTTTGTACCTCTGTGCCGTGCTGATCTGGGGCACGACCTTCTACGCGATTCGTTTTCAGCTGGGTGAAGTCTCTCCGGTTGTCTCGGTCATGTGGCGCTTTTTACTGGCAGCAGCGGTGTTGTTTGCCTGGATATACATCAAGCGTTTGCCCTGTCGCTTTAGCCACCGCCAACACGGCTGGATTGCCTTGCAAGGGGTGTTTTTGTTTTCGATCAACTACGTGCTGGTGTACATCGCTACCTTCGACCTCACAACCGGCCTCGTTGCCGTTATTTTTGCCGGCGTGGTCGGCATGAATATATTCAATGGCGTCGTTTTCCTGGGAAAATCTATCTCCCTTCCCGTGCTGGCAGGCGCCCTACTAGGCACGTTGGGCTTGGCCCTGGTGTTCTGGCCTGAAGTGCGCGCCGCCGGCAAACCGGCGATCG
>JBMYWE010000029.1:0-8052 GCA_049607125.1 Granulosicoccaceae bacterium
CGTCGAAGCCGCAGGCAAGCACTACCAACTCGGGCGAAAAGCGCTCAAGCTCTGGTATGACAATGCGCTCGAAGGCGTCGTGGTAGGCGCCACCGCCAGAACCTGCGAGCATTTGGATATTGACCGCAGAGCCGGCCCCGGCGCCTAGACCCCGGTGTTCAGCCAAGCCCCGCCCCTCGGGGTAGATCAACTCCTGGTGCAGGGAAATCGTCAGCGTACTAGGGTCTTGGTAATAGAGGCTCTCCTGACCGTTGCCGTGATGCACATCCCAGTCGACAATCGCCACTCGCTCTATGCCAAAGCTGGCCCGCGCGGCCTCGATGGCCAGGGGTATATTGGCGAGCAGGCAAAAGCCACGACCTCGGTCTCGCTCAGCGTGATGTCCTGCGGGACGCGATAAGGCATAGGCGTTACGATTGTCGCCTTGCAAAACTGAAAAGACCGCTGTTTTTACCAGGGAAGCAGCCACTCTGGCTTGATCATACCCACCCACACCAAAAGGTGCGCATTCGCCTGCATCCCCTCCGCCCGAGACAGATAGCTGCTCCAGACGGGCCAAGTAGGCTGCACTGTGAATACGCAGCAAATCATCGTCGTTAACTTCTATGAGTTGCGGTTTGTCGAGCTGCTGGTGTAATCCCGAAACCTGCACCAAATTGTGCAATCGCCGTTTCGTCTCTGGGTTGTCGGGATGCTCTGCGCCGGGCTGAACAAATCCGCCCACTGGTGCCACCAAGGCAAACTGACCGGGGTTGTGCCACAAGCAGCGCTCGTCAAAAAGGTAGGCAGTGGACATCACAATCCCTCAAGCTTCATCGTTATTCACTGTACCAAATTGCCAGCGCCAAGCAGAGAGAAAAACACCCGAGCAACCGGAAAGCTCGCTCGAAAAAGCAAAGCCATTGCACGAGCAAGTGGCAAGGCAGGTAGAATAAGCCCACTGCGTTGGCTGCTATCGAACACATTATGTTTCAAGTTTTGGGCCTTGTCCTGCCGCTGTTTAGTTTGATTTTATTGGGCTATATCAGTGGTCGCTGGAAAAAAATCCCGGTCGAGGGTCTGGCCTGGCTGAACTATTTTATTGTCTATGTTTCGCTGCCAGCCTTGTTTTTCCAACTGCTGAGTAAAACACCTTTGCAGCAATTTGCCCAAGGTCAATTCTTGCTCTACACCACCGGAGCCGCACTGCTTATATTTGTGCTTTGTTTTGCGCTGGCGAAGCTGCGTCGCCACGATACAGCAACAGCCACCATTCAAGCCCTTGGCGGCACTTACGGCAATATCGGTTACTTGGGTCCACCCCTTGCCCTAGCCGCTTTTGGTGCCGAGGTGGGTGTACCAGTGGCCCTGATTTTTTGTGTTGAGAATGCGCTGTACTTTACCTTGGCCCCGCTACTTATGGCACTGCAATCTCGCGGTGAAACCCAATGGGCAAGTACTTTGTGGCATATCCTGCGGAGTATATTCACTCATCCGTTTATTGTCGCCACGCTAGTCAGCATTACGGCCGCTTGGGCGCAGTGGCAACCACCATCGGCTCTAGAGAAACTACTTGCGTCGCTCGCCGCTTCGGCCGCGCCAGCGGCGCTTTTCGCAATGGGGGTAACCGCCGCATTGCGCCCTTTAAAGCGCGTGCCCTTCGAAGCCTTTTACCTACTACCTATCAAATTACTGCTGCACCCGCTACTGGTCTACGCCCTGCTGAGCCCGATACCCGAACTGCCACAGAGCTGGCTGCTCAGCGCCGTGCTGATGGCCTCACTGCCCACCGCCACCAACGTGTTTGTACTGGCTCAACAATACAACTGTTGGGAGCAGCGCGCCTCTAGTATTGTGGTGCTGAGCACTTTGGTGTCCACTGTTAGCGTCACCGCCATTCTGATCTGGGCTGTAGCACAACTCTAATCGCGCACCGGTTCAACCATCAAGGGCTCGTGGAGCCCCCCCGAGGAGAAAAAACAATGATTATCCGAGACTTAGAAGATCTAAAAGCCACGGGCCGCTACCAGGAAAAGCCCGGTGTTTGGACCAGCTCACGTTATCTTCTGCAAGAAGACCAAGTAGGGTTCACTCTCACCCAGACCACGGTCGCAGCGGGCCAGAGCCAACTCATGGAATACAAAAATCACATCGAAGCCAACCTGGTTATAGACGGTGAGGGCGAGGTCAGCGATGAAACCACAGGGGAAGTGCACAAACTCTCTCCCGGCAGCATGTACACCCTGGACAAGCACGATAGACATCGTCTTACAGCGCACACTGATATGCGCTTGGTTTGCGTGTTCAACCCTGCCCTCGTGGGCACTGAGAGCCATGATGAAGATGGCAGTTACCCCCTACTGGATTGAGGCAGATAACTTGAACTCAACAGCTTGCATTATATTCGATTGCGACGGCACTCTGGTCGACAGCGAGACACTGGGGACACAGGTGCTGGCCAAGGCACTGCTGCAACACCAAATAAAAGTTTCGGCTACCGACTTGCTGCGCGACTACCGCGGAGCAAAGTTTGCGCAAATGATAAAAGAACTGGAGCAACACTTTGGCACCCGCCTACCAGAGCGCTTTATCCCCGACTACCGTTTGGCCGCCGACAGGGTATACGCCCAGCACTTACAAGCAATGCCCGGCGCCAGCGAGCTGTTGTCCGCATTGGACAAGCCGATTTGCGTAGCCTCAAACGCCCCGGTACTAAAAACCAGACGATCGCTGGAGTACACCGGCTTGCATCAATTTTTCGGCGACGCTTTGTATAGCGCATACGACATTGACGCCTGGAAGCCAGACCCGACACTATTTCATCATGCTGCCCATGACATGGGCTTTGATGCCGAGCAATGCCTAGTGGTGGAAGACAGCGAAGCAGGAATGCAGGCTGGGCTAGCAGCAGGCATGCGCACCGTGCTGCTCGACCCTCACCAGGTCCACCGTGCGCCGCCACAGGTACAGTGCATTCGCGAGCTACCCGAGCTTCTGCAACTGCTTTAGCAGTTCTATTGCACCTCGATGCTCATGTTGCGCCCACGCGGGTAGCTACAACAAACGAGCCAGAGCTTGTTCCAAATCGGCAAGCAGATCTTCAACATCCTCAATACCAGTCGAGTAGCGCACCAGACCTTCTGGAATTCCCGCCGCTGCACGCTCTTCTTCAGTGCACTCGACATGGCTAGTCGTGACCGGTGGCCCCACCACGGTCTCAACACAGCCCAGATTAGCAGCCATATGAGCATATTGCAGCTCTGGTAAGAATCTCTTGATGGCGGGCAATCCACCTTTGACCGAAAAACTCAACATGCCCCCATAGCCTCTCATTTGCGCTTTGGCGATATCGTGATTGGGGTGCGACTCCAGCCCGGGGTAATTCACCTGCTCGACCGCTGGGTGCTGTTGCAGCCAGCGCGCAATATGCATTGCATTCTCGTTCTGGCGCTGAACGCGCAAGCTGAGGGTTTTCATACCACGAATAAAACTATAGGCATCCATGGGTGAAAGCGTGGCGCCATTGATCTCGCGGTAATGGTAGAGCATTTTAACCAAATCAGCGTTGCCGCAAGCTACTCCTCCCAGCGCGTCCGCGTGCCCACCCAAATATTTGGACGCTGAGTGCAACACGATATCCGCACCCAACTGCAGTGGGTTTTGATTGATGGGCGTAGCAAACGTGTTATCTACAACAACTAGGGCACCGACTTTCTTGGCTGCGGCCGCCAAACGCGCGATGTCGATAATTTTTACCGTAGGATTCGTCGGCGTTTCGAGGTACAACAAAGTACAGCCTTGCGCTATCTCGGCTTCCAGTTTCTCGAGGTCGGAGGTGTCACACAGGGTCACAGCCACTTGTAATGGCGGTAAAAAAGAGGTGAATATCTTGTTGGTACCGCCGTAGCTGTCCTTGATGGACACCACGCGATCACCCGGCCGGAGAAAGGTGCCAAATACGTTGCTAATGGCCGCCATACCACTGGCGAAGCTGGTGGCTGCTTGCGCCCCCTCAAGTACCTTCACCTTGTCTTCAAAGGCGCGCACGGTGGGGTTGGTGTTGCGGGAATATATATGCCCAGCTTCTTTTTCCAGAGCCACAGCGTGCCATGTGTCGATGTCTTTGTAGGCAAAAGACACACTGTGAACTACCGGAACTTGAGTCGAGCGCTCGTAGAGCTCGTGCTCTTGCTCACCGGCCCAAATACTGAGCGTGGACGCGCCGGGGGAATGTGCGGGGGAATTGGTATCAGCCATCAAGTGCTCCTTATCAACTGACATGAGAAAAAAATCGGGTGAGCTATCACCCGAGAATATTTCAAGGCAGCGCTTTAAAAAGCCTTTATCTTGATGGACCGATTCTACAACGCTTTGCATCGGGCTGAAAAGCCCCTGCGCTACGCGGTGTCGTTGGCAACAATACGCGTGCTACTGCCATCGCGGCTGGCGATCACCTGCAGGCGTTGGTCGATTTGCTCACGCAGCTCACTCACATGCGAAATGATGCCGATCATGCGGCCACTGCTCTGTAGGTCTATCAAGGTGCGGATAGCTAGATCGAGCGACTCGGCGTCTAGGCTGCCGAAGCCTTCGTCAATAAACAGCGCATCGAGCTGCACACCACCCGCGTAGCTTTGCACTACGTCCGATAAGCCCAGCGCAAGCGACAGTGCCGCCATAAAACTCTCGCCGCCCGACAAGGTTGCCACTGGACGAGAGTGTCCGGTATAGGCGTCTTCTACGTCTAAATCCAAGCCTGATTTTCGCGATGCATGTGCCACCGAGCGGCTGCGTTGCAGTTGATAGCGACCCCGACTCATGAGCTGCAATCTTTGCCCTGCTTGTATTAATACATCATCGAGCAAGACCGACAACACGTAGCGATGCAAGCTTAAGTTATGTTCATTCTCTCCGTTGGCGACTTTGGCCAACGTACCGACCACCGCATAGCGCTGGTCAAGCGCCCGTTGTTGCTTGGCGATATCATCCCAGCTTCTAGCAGCCCGCTGCCATTGCTGTATCTGCGCTTTGCCCTGTTGTAGTGTGGCGGAAGCGATATCGAGCTGTTGCTGCGCCTGGGTCTGAGCGTGTGCTGCCGCTTCAACGTCGGGTGCGGACTTGCCCTGGGTCTGCGCCTGCCGCTCTTTTAGTGTCGCCTTGGCAGTGGCCAACTGCTCGGCGTATTCAGCGACATGCCGCTGCAAGCTCTGCTGGTTCTCCGAGGATAGAAGCGCTTGCTGCACCTGTGCATCGTTATCAAACTCGCTCGCCTGAAGCTGATGTAGCCAACTGGCATGCTCATTTTGCGAAGCCTTGTCCGCGGCTAGCTGTAGTTGCTGAACTTTCTCAAGGGCACTGGCAGCGGCCGCCGCCTGCTCTCGAACCAGACCGCGCTTTTGTCGCACAGCCTCTATGCGTGCCTCGAGTTTCTGTGCTTTCTCTTCGATGTTTGCAATTTGTTGTTGAAGCGCACCCTGATCGCGCAATTCCACTGGCAGTTCGTTGGCAGCTTGTTGCCGTCGCTGCTGCGCTACTGCCGTGTCGCGCTCGGCCTGCGCCAACCGTTGTTGAGTTTTCTCTATCTCAGCCTCAGCCGCTTGCAGTTTCTTTGCCGCTTGCTCCACCTCGCGCGCGCATACCTCAAAACGCAAGGCCTGCACTTGCACCTTTTGCAATTGCTTGTGCAAATCTTTAACGGCCGACTCAACAAGTGCCGCTTCTGCGACCGTCAACTCGGGGTGCTGTTGCAATGCCTCATTCGCGGTTTGCACACTTCGCTCGGCCACCGCTAGCGCCGCCTGCCCAGCACTTTGATTATGCTGGGCTTCACGCTCAGCCACCTGCGCCATCTCCAGCCGCTGATCGAGATCGGCCTCTAAGTCCAGTTGAGCATGGGCCGGGCTCGGGTGCTCCCTACTGCCACACACAGGGCAGGGCTTGCCACCGCGCAAGCTCTCCGCCAGCACGGCCCCTTGTGATGCCCGCCAGGATAGCTCTAGTTGCTCACGCGCAAGTGTGGCGCGGTCGCGGGCGGCATCCAACGCAATTCGCGCTTGCGCTGCCTGGCTTTGGTTCTTTTGTGCGTCAGATAGCTCACGCTCTAATTTTGTTCGCTGTTGCCATTGTTGGCGGGTGTGCTCGGCCAGTTTTAGCTCCGCCTGCAGGGTGTTTTGCAAGCTCTTGGCCTGCTCGCACTGCTTGAGCTCACCGTTGAGCTCTTCAACGTCTTGGCGTAGTTGTGGCAAATGCTGCAGCCAAGTCTGATGCTGCTGCTGCGCATCAGCTTGTTTTTTTGCGAGGGCGTCGAACGCCGCTACCGCCTGCTGCCATTGCTTTACTCGCTGCTCAAAACTTTTAAGCTCAACGAGCTTGCGCTGATGGTCGGCCAGTATCGGCAGATGCTCCTGTGCACTTTGCCAGCGTTGCTCAATATCCACCAAGGCAGCAGCGGTGTCGGTATTAACCTTTTCTGCTTGTTGCAGTTGAGAATTGCTAGCCTCCAGTTGCGACTGTGCTCTCTGCCAGGCTTGCAGTGCAGGGGCGAGTTGCTGTGCCAACTGCGCGGTTTTCAATTGCTGTTCTATATTTTTTATTCGCTCGGATTGCAACTCGAGTTTTTCGAGAGCCATCTGCGCATTTTTTGTCTGACTTATGGCGTGCGCCAACACCTGCGCTTGCTGGTGAATCTCGTGCGCCTGCGTGTATTCAGTTTGACAGCGCTCGAAAACGACCTGCTGCGCTTTGAGCGATTCGGAGAGCTCATTTGTTTTTTCGGTCAACTGCTCGCGACTCTCGCTGTCCACAGAAGACAGCACCGCCGCTTGCCGCTGACTCCCGCCCTGTCGCTCACGCTCGAGATCTCGCGCCTGCAATTTGAGCTTTTCCTCGAGACGAGTGTAGATTTGCGTCTGGAATAGTTTGCCAAAAATTTTCTCGCGGTCTTTGGATTCAGCCAACAATAGCTGACGGAACTGCCCCTGTGGCAACACCATCACCTGTCGAAACTGCTCGGCCTCAAGGCCGGTGAGTTCACGCACAGCATCAGTGGCCTCGCCCACTTTCTTAGCAACCTTCAGATATTCTTTTTCACCCGCTGGGGTGTGCCATAGCTGCGCTTCTGGCGATTGAGAAGTCATGCCATCACCGCGCTTGGCCGGTCGATTTTGCTGCGGTACACGGCGAATGCGGTAGGTGTCGCCACGCAAGGCAAACACCAACTCCACTTCGGTGAGCAACTGAGGATCAGCCATATCGCAGCGCATCTGCTGGGCCTGGCGCTCGGCGCCGGTGGTCTCGCCGTAGAGAGCAAAACACATGGCGTCCAGAATGGAGGTCTTGCCCGCTCCCGTGTCGCCTTGAATTAAAAACAGCGGGTACTCGCCGAAGCGGGTGAAATCAATCGTCTCTTCGGCAGGAAAGGGCCCAAAGGCCCGGAGTTTTAGCGTGAGAGGCTTCATTGCTCTCCTTCCTTGCGAATTTCCTCGATGGCCTGGGTCAGAACTTTGCGTTGATCATCGCTCAATTGCTCTCCACGCATTTGCTCAAAGAAATCGGCGAACAAAGGCAACTCGTCACGCTTTAGGTTTTGACTGTGCTCCACCTGTTCTACTGCGCGGTTGAGCAAACCCGGGCGCTCCAGCTGCAGCACATTCGGGTAGACGGCGCGCAATCGGCTCATGACATCGAGCAAGGCATGTTCGTCGTCCAGGCGCACTAGCAGGTAGTCGCTGGCGGTGTTGTCGTTGGGGGCGTTTGCCAACAGCTGGTCAAGCGTGCCCTGTACGATGCGCAGGTCGCGTTTGGGTGTCAGTGGCAACAGCTCCACGCGGCAACTGCCATCGGCAGCGAGATCAATCAGGCTGATTGATTTTTTGTGATTGGCCTCCGAGAAAGAGTACTTGGCCAGGGAGCCACTGTAACGCACGTGGGCCGCCCCTTGTTGTTGCGGTTGGTGCAGGTGACCGAGAGCTGAGTAGTTAAAGCCCAAAAAATCGGGTATAAAATAATAGACATTATATCTCCATAGTCTGACCAACATAAGTAAAGCCAGCAAAACCATCCTCTTGAGCCTGT
>JBMYWE010000029.1:8062-10109 GCA_049607125.1 Granulosicoccaceae bacterium
CCGACAACGGGCGCTCGGAGTCACTCACGCTGCCCCCGCTGACAAAGCAGTGCGCCACCGCCACGCAGCGACGATCTGGACCGTTGTGGGCCAGCGCTCTAGAGCACAGCCATTGCGCCGCTTGGTCGTGGCTGCGCACCGGCTCACCGCTCAGCTCTCGCACTTGCACTGGCTCGAGGTAGGGGAAACCGTAGAATGCTACCTCTCCGTGTGCATCGGCCAGTACCACCGGCTCGGGTTCTGCGCTGGGGCTAAAAATGTAAATACCGGCTTTTGCCAACTGCCGTGCGCCAAAACCCAAGCGAGCAACGCTGTCGTGGTTGCCCGCGATCATTACCACCGGCACCTGAAGCGCACTCACTTGGTCGACAAAATTGCCCAACAGCTCCACCGCTTCGGCAGGAGGCACTGCCCGATCATAGATATCGCCTGCTATCACCAACACGTCGACCGCATGCTGTTGAATACAGGAGAGAATTTGATCTAGGGCGTGACGCTGGTCATCGAGTAGGGAGACCTGATGCAGCAGGCGGCCCAAGTGCCAATCGGCGGTGTGCAGTATTCGCATAGAACTGGCATGTTAATAGATAGTTTGTCGATCTGCCAAAGCTATCGCAGCTGGCCATAGCGCAAGTGCCAAAGGTGGTGCTAAAATTGATGGTTTCGCGTATTGGGCTGTTAGTTAGGGCACGGCGCGACCTCCTCCTGTCGACTCAATCGGTCTATTTAATGTCATTTGATTCTCTGGGCCTCGACCCAGCCTTGCTGCGTGCTATCGAAAGCGCCGGCTATACTTCGCCCTCGCCAATACAGGCGCAGGCCATACCGGCGGTGCTCGCCGGAAACGACATCCTCGCGGCGGCCCAAACGGGCACCGGAAAAACAGCAGGCTTCAGCCTGCCCCTGCTGCAGTTGTTATCTGCCAGCGGCGAGCGCAAAAATGCTACCACCCCTAGAGCACTAGTGCTGACGCCCACGCGAGAGCTGGCTGCCCAGGTGGGTGAATCCATGCAACGCTACGGCGAGGAGCTCAAACCCGCTCTGACCACGCAAATCGTGTTTGGTGGGGTCAAGATCAATCCTCAGATTGCGCGTCTCAAACGCGGCGTCGATGTACTGGTAGCAACGCCGGGCCGTTTGCTCGACCTGCAACAACAGGGTGTAATCTCGCTGGCCGCGATCGAGATACTGGTCTTGGACGAAGCTGATCGAATGCTCGATATGGGCTTTATCCATGACATCAAAAAGGTGCTCAAGCTACTGCCCAAGCAGCGCCAAAACTTATTGTTTTCAGCGACATTCTCCAAAGAGATCCGCAGCCTCGCACAAGGGCTGTTGAACAACCCAATCTCGATTGAAGTAGCACCGCGCAACACCACGGCCGAGCGCATCGACCAGAAAGTCTACTTCGCTGAAAAACACGACAAAATACGCTTGCTCGGCGGGCTGGTAGAGGAAGGCGACTGGAATCAGGTGCTGGTGTTTACCACCACCAAACACTTTGCCAACCGCCTCACCGAGCGACTGTGCAAAATGGGCTACAACAGCGCAGCGATTCATGGCAACAAGAGCCAGAACGCCCGCACCAAAGCACTCGAAGGCTTTAAGAATGGCGATCTGCGCATATTGGTGGCCACCGACGTGGCGGCGCGCGGCATCGACATCAACGAGCTGCCACACGTGGTCAACTATGAGTTGCCCAAAGTAGCCGAAGACTATGTGCATCGCATCGGCCGCACCGGCCGCGCAGGTAAAGCGGGACTGGCTGTTTCACTGGTCAGCCGTGAAGAGCAAAACCTGTTGCGCGCCGTACAGCGGCTGATCAAGACAGACATCCCGGTGGGTGAACTAGAAGGCTTTGAGCCGAGTGAAGCCCCACCGCGCCAAGCACAAACCGAGCGACCTCGAGGCCAACGCAACCAAGGCCGAAACAGCAACAACGGCGGTGGGCGCGGCCGCGCTGGCCAAGGCCGTTCACAGCAGGGTGACAAAGCTAAATCGGGTGACGGCAACGCGCCACGCCGCGGCAGCCATTCCAAGCCCAGTG
>JBMYWE010000029.1:10119-11950 GCA_049607125.1 Granulosicoccaceae bacterium
CAAAAAACAACAACCAAAGCAAACGTCGGCGCCAGCCTGATCAACAACCACAGGTAAACGGCAACCGCGAAGCGCCAAAGCCGGATGTCAATGGCAACAGCATTCACTACACCGCAGATGTCGGCAATCGCCCAGTGTTTGAGAACACGGGCAACGAACGCCGCCATCAGCGCCCTCGCCGCCCCCGACCAGCCGGCGGCGGTGGTGGCAATGGGGGTAATCGAAACCGCAATCGCGGCCAGAACCACTACTAAAACACTATTGGGGCGGTCATTGACCGCCCCAATTGCATCGCGCTCAAATGTTCACTAGGCGGCGAGTTTAAAGGCTCCCTTGCCGGCACGCTTCACATCATAGAGCGCCTCATCAGCGCGCAAAATCACGTGCTGCATGCTTGCATCATTGGCAAACAATGCGCCACCGATTGACGCCCCAATTGTCATTCGCTCTTCGCCAACATCAATTGGTTCGCTCAACACTCGAACCAAACGATCACCCAATTTTGCAACGTTCTGAGCGGCATGAATACCACGGTGCAAGACGGCAAACTCGTCCCCGCCCAGCCTGAAGGCCAGGTCATCACTACGTATATTGCTCACTAGGCGCTCTGCCACTACTTGCAATACACGATCACCGACCAGGTGCCCGAGTTGATCGTTTATTTTTTTAAAACCATCTAGATCAACGAGCTGGAGTGCAAAGAGTTCACCACCCGATGCAGATTCGGTCAAAAATTGAGCCGACTTTTCCATAAACATGGCGCGGTTGGGTAGCTTAGTTAGCGAGTCGTGATAGGCCAGAAAGCGCATACGCCGCTCATTTTCAACTCGGTCGGTGACATCCAAAACAGCACCGAAGATCTGGCAGACTTCTCCATCGCTGCCGCGCTTGGCCTGCAAACGCACCTCCAGCACCATCGGCGAGACCTCCGCCGACACCAGCTTGACCTCTACTGACGCGCTCTTAGCACCATTGACCAGCGATTGATGTATTTCGTGCAGCTTGTCGGCCTCCTCTTGTGCAAACACCGCCAATAGATCAGCGTAGTTTAAAGGTCGACTTGCATCCTCCAGTCCCAATAGCTCGCGCGCGAACTTGGAGCTGTTCAGCTGCTCTGTCGCGGTATCGAGACGATAGCTGCCGACCCGGGCGATCGACTCGATGCGCCTTGTCTGAGCACTATCCATGACATCGCCCACAGCAACCGAAACCTCTTGGGCCGTGCGCACGATCAGGGGCATGTCACGGTGCGTATAGAGCAATTTGCGGCTCTCTCGCACCTGAGTATCACTGAGGCGACGCTTGAGAATCTGGGGCTCACCTTGCTTAATGCTGCGCAATTGCTGATCCGACTGTCGCATCACAGCCGCCCGATCATCGCTGAAAACTTGCTCGGGAGTCTTGCCGATCAGCTCTTGCCATTGATGGTGACCGCTGTCGCGTAGCTCCGCTCGGTTGGCATACAGATAGCGACCGGTTTTCGCATCGCGAATGTGCAGAGCCATGGGCAGCTCATCGAGGCAGGCGAGCAAGTCTTCTTCGGGTAGCAGGGTATTGGCCGCATTTTGCCGCGAGGATAACTGCGCTAAGATCAGATGCGGGGCACCCTCTCCAGGCAAGGCTTGAGCGCGCAAGGAAAGCGTCACCTTGTTTTTTATCCAAGTGACCCCGTGCCATGCACCCGATGGCATATCGTGGTTATCGACGCTTAGCGCTTGACTGGCCTGTGCCGCAAAGTTAACCAGCTCACAGCCGAGTCCGCTGCATAACTTTGTAGCCGCTGCATTGTTAGCGACCAGTTTGGAATCAAGCATCAATACCGCGGGAGCAG
>JBMYWE010000030.1:0-11849 GCA_049607125.1 Granulosicoccaceae bacterium
AAAAAAATTGCAGACGGAGACTTGACAATACAATTTGAAAACAACGAAAAGGCCACCGGGGTTTACGCGGCAATGGAACACATGGTCGGCAATCTAAGCAATATCGTATCGAGTGTCACTGATGCCGCCTCCGATCTCAACCGAGGCGCCATCGAGATATCGCGCGGTAATACAGAACTAAGAAAACGCTCAGAACACCAATCGAATGCTTTGAAACAAGCAACGACCAATATGGAAGCAATAGCGGAAGTCGTGCAATCCAACGCAGATAACGCTCGTAACGCGAATGAGTTGTCCACCGTGGCCAGCGAACAGGCTGAGTCCGGAGGCAAAGTGGTCAACAACGCGGTACGCGCGATGGCCGCTATCAACGACAGTAGCCACAAAATTGCCGATATTACCAACGTAATTGACGAAATAGCCTTTCAGACAAACTTGTTGGCTCTAAATGCTGCGGTAGAAGCGGCTCGCGCTGGTGAACAAGGGCGAGGCTTTGCCGTAGTGGCAGGAGAAGTACGGACTTTAGCTCAGAGAAGCTCGAAAGCTGCAAGTGAGATAAATGCCTTGATCACGGACAGTGTTGATAAGATTAAGGATGGTACCGATCTGGTCAATAACTCGGGAAAAACTCTGGAGGAAATAGTGGCCAGTGTCACCAGGGTATCATCAATAATCGCTGACATATCGGAGACAAGCGACAAGCAAGCCAAGGGTATCGGCGAAATTGATCGTGTAATTAAAGAGATTGGCGACATGACCCAACAGAACAACGGGTTAGTTGAACAGACGGCGAGCTCAAGTAAAGTCGTAGAAGGTTCGGCCAATCATCTATCGCAGCTAATGACACAATTCAAGTTAGCCAAATAGCCAAGTGCAGAACCGCCAATATCTGACTACGCCAAAGCACCAATTATCAACAGAAAGAACGGCATTATTCGGATTTTATTGGAACTACTCCCACCTAGCGAGATGCCTAAGTTTACACAAACGTCGCTCTACAGAGAGTCTATCTCTGTGAGAGCCAGCTCAACCAAAACGGGCACGGTCTGACCATATTTCACGGCGGTGTCCGGGTTAGAAGCATTTCCCAGTTGGTATCGCCTGTACACGCCTTGCAATATAGCAGCGAGTCGAAAAAAACTAAAAGCGATATAAAAAGACCAGTGTTCGGGCGAATCTATGCCTCGTTGCTGGCAATAGTTGGCGAGATACTCCTGTTCGCTAGGTATGCCCAATTCAGTCCGATCTATACCACCTAAGCCACGCATGCCTCCGTCGGCCGGCAGCCGCCACTGCATGCACTGATAAGCCAAATCTGCCAGCGGGTGCCCTAGAGTGGACAACTCCCAATCCAACACACCAATGGCTGTTGGTTGATCCGTTTGGAACATAACATTATCTAGGCGGTAGTCGCCGTGCACCAGCGACACTTTTCCGTCATCGGCTGGCATATGTTGCTCCAGCCAGGCAATCAAGCGCTCGACGCCCGCATCCGGCGTATCAACTGAAGCGCGGTAGTTGCGGCTCCAGACGCCCACCTGCCGCTCGAAGTAATTGCCCGGTCGACCGTAGTCTGCAAGCCCAGCGGCGGTAACATCTACCGAGTGAATACAGGCAAGCACGCGGCACAGTTCGGCGTAGATAGCACGGCGCTGTTCTCTATCTAGCGTGTCCAGGGTCGGCTGCCACAACACACGACCTTCGAGATACTCCATGACAAAGAACTGCCGACCAAGCGGATTATCTGGTTCGGCCAAATGATAGGTCTGCGGCACAGGCACATCGGTATTTTTGAGTGCGCGCATCACGCGGAATTCGCGATCGACTTGGTGTGCAGATTTGAGCAAATTGCCCGGAGGCTGGCTACGCAATACTACTTGGCCCTGCGAACAGCGGAGCCTATAAGAGGGATTGGACTGGCCGCCGTCAAACTTCTCTGCGGCGATCACCTCACCTAAGTCAGGCAGGTGACCGGCCAGATAACGAGAGAGCTCTTCCAATGGCAATTGATATTCACTCATCGGGCTTCCTCATACACGAGACAACAGTGTGCCACCATCCACTGGCAGCGTCACCCCTGTCATATAGCTACCCGCGTCGGAGCTAAGTAACAACAGTGGGCCATCTAATTCGTCGAGCCGACCTATTCGTTTGGGAAACAGTCGCTTGGCATACTCGGCCCCAGCTTCGGAGTCAAAAAACTCAGCGTTAATCTCGGTTTTAAAGTAGCCAGGTGCGATGCAGTTGACACGGATGTTGTCGCGCCAGAGTTCACGTGCCATCACCTTTGTCAGTTGTATAACGCCCGCCTTGGCCGTGCAGTAGTTTGCTTGGGTGGGTTGCACCACCAGCCCCAACACCGAGGCTATATTGACGATAGCACCACCGCGACCCTGCTCGGCCATCAGGCGCGCCACCGCTTGGCCTACCCGAAAAACACCACTCAAATCTACATCGAGTACACGTTGCCAGCTCTCTTCACTCATCTCCAGAAAGCGCTGATTGTCGGCAATGCCTGCATTGTTTACTAAAACATCTATTCCACCGACTAGCGCATTTGCGTTCGACACCGCGGCGTCGACCGAATCGCGATCGCTGACATCCATGGTCACCGCGTAGGCATCAATTTCCTGCTCTCGCAAGGCTGCCACATGGGAGGCCAGTGCTTCTTCTCTTCTCGCCGCCAGTACCACCTTGGCCCCGGCACGACCCAAGACCTGACTAAAGTGCACGCCCAGACCTGATGAAGCGCCGGTGATCAGGGCCGACTTTCCGTTGAGATCAAATGTCATGCTGTGTCCTTGGCTGTTGTCTAGTCTCACACCTTAATCGCAGTGCGATGAAAATGCACGGCGGGTGACGGATGCACAACTTGCCGCCTTTGGTCAGCTGTGTAATGGTGAACCGCGTCAACCCATCGTAGAGCTTGCTATGACCGCCAACCGGCTGCATCAACTGATTGAACAACGTTTTTCTCAAAACTCGCAAAAGCGTTGTCTGACCGATTTTGATGGAGCCGCGTTCACGGGAGAGCAGATGCTGCAGGCGATTCATGCTGCCGAACAAAAGTTGCAGGGGGCGCAGGTGCGCCCCGGCGACCGCGTGATGCTGGTGGGCGAGAACGCGGTGGCCATGTGCGCATTTGTATTTGCCTGCTCTCGCCTAGATGCCTGGGCATTGCCGATCAACGCACGACAAAGCAGCGCAGAGTTACAACGCATTCGCCAACACGCCGAGCCCCGCGCTATGGTATTCGCCAGCCAAGTCTCCACTGCCGCCGACGCACACGCGCAGCACTTTGGGGCCGCCGAAACCGTTCGGGCAAGCTTTGGAGAAGTTCGCATTCTGCCGCAGTTGGCGTGTCAGCCTGAACCTTGTTTTAGGTCAGCCAGCGAGCAAACAGCGGCACTCTTCTACACCACTGGCACTACCGGCGAGCCCAAAGGAGTAGAGCTCAGTCACAACAATCTGATGTTCATGGCCAGAGCCAGTGGAGCGGTGCGTGGCTTAAACAGCAACGACCTGCTCTACTGCTGCATTCCCATCACGCATATCTACGCTTTCGCCTCGGGCATGTTGGCCACCTTGTCCCAAGGAGCTGAGTTATGGCTGGCCAGTCGTTTTGATCCATCTGACACTTTTTCTGCGCTACGCCAAGGTGTCACCTGCATGCCCGCAGTGCCCGCCATGTACGCTCACCTAATGGAACACGCCGAGCGTCAAGGCCTAGTGAGGCTCGACGCCCCCAAGCTGCGCTACATCGCAGCAGGAGGCGCACCTCTAGACCCAGACTGGAAAGCCCGGGTAGAGCAGACTTTTGGCCTGACCCTCAACAACGGCTACGGCATGACCGAGGCCTCTCCTGGAATTGCGGTGACGCGCATTGGAGTCGAGCCAGCGGATGATGCTTGCGGCCCGGCTCTGCCGGGGACCGAAGTCTATCTGGCGCCACCTCCAGGTAAGAACACGCTAGACAAAGGCGTGGGAGAAGTACTGGTGCGCGGCCCGCACGTGATGAAAGGCTATTATAAAAATCCCAAGGCAACGGCTGCAGCCCTCGATACCCGTGGCTACCTGCACACCGGAGATCTGGGGCGCTGGACTGCCAAGGGTTGCTTGGAGATTGTCGGGCGCTGCAAAGAGCTGATTATCCGATCAGGTTTTAACGTGTATCCGCCCGAGGTTGAGTCGGCCCTCAATAGCCACCCGCAGGTGACCCAGTGTGCGGTGGTTGGTAGACCGGTCAAGGGCAACGAACAGGTGCTAGCATTTGTGCAGCGAGCTGCCGGAGCCGAGCTCAGCAGCAAAGTTTTACAAGCTTGGACAAAAGAAAGACTCAGCCCCTATAAAGTGCCCTCGCTTATTATCATTGCAGACGTTTTGCCCTGCGCACCCAGTGGCAAGCCACTCAAGCATTTGATGATCGAGCATTTTAAGGAAGCACTGCACGCTGCCGAATGCGCTTAAAAGTGCCCGTCCCTGTGGTGAGCAATTTTCCTGACTCGGTGCGCAGATCACCGCGCACGTAGATAATGCTCTGGCCACAGCGCGTCACTTCAGCCTCGGCAACAACCTCTCCCTCGTGACAAGTGCTGACAAATTGCGTGTAAAAATCTACGGTCACCACCCCTTGCTTGCTCAGTTCCGTGCAATTGGGGTCTGCAATAGCCGACTCGCAGGCTATCCCACAGGCGGCGTCGAGCAAGGTCACCGCAATACCACCGTGCAAAGCACCGCCGCGATTAAGCACATCGGGTTTAAGTGGCAACACACAGCGTGCTCGGCCCTCGCCCGGTTGCCAGAAAATTTGATACTGCAAGTACTTTTGTACGCCGCTGGGCTCGCCTGTGAATGGAATCAATGGCTGCTCTCTCGATAGGCTAGAAGGAATCAATTGTCCCACTGAAGTGGAACCTACATTAATTGTTATTTTTAGTTGGAGGCCATTGGCTCAATTTCCTCGGACAGCATAGCGTCCACCTCCGCCGCAACACTCGCCCCTACAAACGTCACCAAGCAGCAGGCCCAGAGCCAAATCAAAAACAAGGGCAAGATAGCCATTGCCCCGTAAATCGCCTGGTAGCTCACCGCGCGACCAGCCCATAACGCAAAGCCTGACTTGGCGAACTCAAACAATACAGCCGCCACCAGTCCACCGGTCAATGCCGCCGACATCGTTATAGCTCGGTTGGGCAGGCTCAAGTACAAAACCGAAAACCCTACAGCAACCAACACCACCGGGGCCACACGTCCCATCATTAAACCAAGTTCGGTGCCGCCGATAAGTGTTTGAGCTTGCGCAATCGCATAACTGGTAAGCGAGATACTGATACCAAAAAGTAGCGGCATCAGGGTGATCATGGCCCAGAAGACAACAAAGCGCATAGCCATGCTGCGGCGCTGGCCATTGCCAAAAATGCGGTTGAGATAGCGCTCGAGGGTGTAGAGCATGTTTAAACTGGTGAAGAATAACAACGCCGTACCCCAGAGCGTGAGCTTGCCCGCTTTGGCGACAAATCCTTGCATGTACTCTTGCACATTGCCGGCAGCCGATGGCACCAGTTGCTCATAGACAAAATCGTTGAGTGTCTGGCCTAGTTCTTCAAACACTGGCGCGCTGGTGGCCATGGACAGCATCACGGTCGCCAGCGGCACCAGTGCCAACAGGGCTGAAAACGCCAGAGCCGCACTCGCACTAAAGGCATCCGCACGTTGAAAGCGCTCCCATATTCCCCGCAAAAACCGAGCTGGTGTCGTCATTCTAGAATTCGTCGCTTTGGCAAGTTTTTGTTGTGCTTGCTTAGTTGATGTCTCAAGAGCTTGTTCTGGATCTATCTGTCTACGGCGTCGGTACTGAATTTGGCCAGCTTTGAGCCAGATTTTCGTCAAATATACGGGGCCGCCTAGACTTCTATTCGCCCCAATCGAGGCAAAATCCACGCTGAAAATCTCTCACCCTCGCCAAGATTCTAGTTCTAACCTAACCTCCTAGCCGATATCAGTTGGATTCATGCATCCAGCGCCACCGCGATATCGGCCTGAATATCCTCGATATTTTCCAAACCAACCGACACGCGAATCAGCCCGTCAACAATACCGGCTTCAGCGCGTTGCTCAGCGCTGATGCGGGCGTGGGTGGTGCTAGCCGGATGTGTAATAGTTGTTTTGGCATCACCGAGGTTGCCCGTTCGCGAGAGCATTTGCACCTGGTCAATCACCGACCAGGCAGCGCTTTTTCCACCCTTCAATTCAAACGAGACCATTCCGCCTCCGGCGGACTGTTGGCGCATCGCCAATTGATGCTGCGGATGCGAGCTCAAACCTGGGTAGTGCACACGTGCCACTTCTGGCCGTGTTTGAAGCCACTCGGCCAAGGCCAGCGCACTCTCGCAATGGGCGCGCATGCGCAAGTGCAAAGTTTCTAGACCTTTGAGAAAAACCCACGCGTTAAAGGCACTCATAGTGGGGCCACAAGTGCGTAAAAAACCCATCACTTCACCGTCCATTAGAGCTTTGGAGCCCACCAGCGCCCCGCCGACACAACGCCCCTGACCGTCGAGATACTTTGTGGCCGAGTGCATCACCACATCTGCACCCAATGACAGCGGTTGCTGCAGAATCGGCGTACAAAAACAGTTATCCACAGCCAATAATGCGCCACCAGCGTGCGCGACATCTGCCAGAGCGCGAATATCGGCCGTTTCCATCAGGGGATTGGTAGGTGTTTCGACAAACAGCATCTTGGTCTCGGGGCGCATAGCTGAACGCCAGGCCTCGACATCGGTGAGAGGCACCAAATCCACTGCTATGCCCCAGCGCGTGAGGTATTTGAGAAACAAATTGGTGGTGGAACCAAACATGCCTTGAGCGGCCAAAAGATGGTCACCCGCCTTGAGAGTGCTCATACACAGCGTCAACACTGCCGACATACCGGACGCTGTAGCCACACAGGCCTCCCCCCCTTCCATGGCCGCCAGTCGGTCCTGAAAATTGCGCACGGTGGGATTGGTAAAGCGGGAGTAGATGTTGTCCTCGCAGCTGTCACCACCAAACATGTCGGCTGCGTGTTCAGCGCTCTCAAAAACGAAACTGGAGGTCAGATGCAACGCTTCAGCGTGCTCTCGCTCGTGGCTGCGACTCTGTCCGGCGCGCACGCCGATAGACGCCGCTCTTTTGCCATTAGGGTCGAAATCTTGCATAGGGATCTAATGCCTCAGTGATGCCATTCGATGCAGGGAACTGAGGGCCGAAAGCGGCGGGCAGAAATGCGTCGTTTAGCGGTATTTATAGGGCGCCCGCAAGCAGAGCTCAAATCGGCGCGTTTTGATCATGTTATAGCGAGCGCAGCATATCGTCAAACCGGAAACGTGTGAACAGCAACCGTCGCGCATGCACGGGCCGAAACAGAATGGCGATTTTTGTTGTTACACATTTGCAACAGCGCCGACAAAAAAACCGATGCAAGTCAAGTAGCTTATCGCCTCTAAGCGAGATTGAGAGCCAAATTGCCTAATCGCCGACAACAATTGCAAATAAAGTAGATACTACAATGAACAACCCGCGTAAAATGCACGGAACAATCGATCGGGAGGACCCCAGTGTTTGATCTGCCTTCTCACCCTCTAGGGAAGAGACCACCTATGCGCCGAGCTATTCGGACGACCGCTCTGTGTGCAGGTATGATCGTAACAGTGTTTGGGTTTTGCGCCTCCTCGCGGGCCAATGAGCTAAGCCAGCCAGAACAATCTCTCAATACCGTGCAATTGAACAGGGCGAACCCGGCTTTGACCCCACTCGATGCCGAGTCAATCCCCAGCGGTGTGCCGCTGTCGATGCTGCAGCTGCGTGGCGATTACCGCTATGCACTCGCCGTCGACCTGAGCGCCAACCAGCTGTTTGTCTTTGCTAATAACAACGGTACGCCGGAGTTGGTCAACTCCTACTTCGCCACCATCGGCAAAGCGGGATATGGAAAGCAGCGCGAAGGCGACAATCGCACGCCCGTGGGCGTCTATCGTATTCAAGACTTCATCGACGACAATTCACTGCCCGAACTCTACGGTCGTGGTGCCCTGCCTCTAGATTTCCCCAACGCTTGGGACCGAAAACTCGGTAGAACTGGGCACGGCATCTGGATTCATGGCATGCCTCGCGACCAGGAGCGACGCCCCGCGCGTGACTCCGAGGGCTGCGTTGTAGTGAGCAACAACGTGGTGCCAGATCTGCATAACTGGTCTGAACTCAAGTCTACCCCCGTGGTACTGGCCGACCAACTTCGCTGGACAGACCCTCTACTGGTAAATAGTGCACGCGAGGCCTTGCTCGACGATATCGAGCGGTGGCGCGCTGCCTGGTCTGCCGGTGATATGGACTCCTTCCTGGCTATGCACAGCCCAGAGTTCCGCACGCGCACTCAGCGCTTTAAAAACTACGCCAAGCAAAAGCGCCGCTTGGCCAAGGCACGGGGCCGAGTAGGCGTTCAACTCGAGGAGTTTGAGATGTTTATGTACCCCGACGTCGATCATCAAGCCATGGCCATGGTGAGCTTTAAGCAACGCTACGACTCCAAACAGTTTAAAGACGTCACCTATAAAACTCAGTTTTGGCAGCACAACGGTGAGCGCTGGATGTTGCAGTTAGAGCGCAGTGTCAGACCCTGGCCAAGCGAACCAATCAACGGCAAGATGGTGGCCAGCGTCGAGACCGAATAGACAATTGTCAGTAACTCATAAAAAAGCCCGCAACGCGGGCTTTTTTTGTGGAGCGTGGCTGGAGAGAAACTCAGCACCATCAATAACTCCAGTTCTGGACAATACCTGAGTTATTGGTTAAAACCTGGGTGCGCAGCGCGTCAAAGTCAGTGCTCACCGTGATCTGCGCGCACTGAATCCCGGTCGCCTGTTGCTCTTGAGCAGTGGGCCAAAGATAGGCTTGATTGGCTAAGCTCGCGACGATATCTGCAACTGTGGCATTATCGGCATAGTTCCAATCGATCGCGATCATGTATGTCGGAGTCGCAAGATCGTCCGGGCTATGGAAGTCGATGAGGCGCCCGTCCCAGGCTTGGCCAAGCTCGGCGGTGACATCAATAAAACTGATTCTGGGCACTTCAGAAAAACCAACAGTAGGCACACACCCAGTGCTCTGAGTTTCCAGGTACTGCCCTATCACCTCTTCCGCTAGCTGAAGCGTCATAGCCCGCAAAGGGTGCGCACTGGCCGCCAGTGTATCGAAATCTGTGGCCGGTCTTTGACTGTTGGCTGAATAGTTATAGCGAGAGGCATTACGGTGCAACTTAGGCAGGGCAGAGACATCATCGCCCACACTCGCCCAAGTAACCTCAGTAATATTGAGATCCCCCGGCAGTAGCTCTTGGTGTTCCAATCGCAGACCGTTGAGCTCCATGCCCGAGGATATCCCCACGTAGTAAACACCGGGGCCGCGCGTAAGGAATCCCAGTTGTACGGCGTGATCGTAGTAGCCATTTTGCACATAGGGCACTAGGTAGCTGGGTGTGCTGTTCTCGGTGTAAAAGTATAAGCCTTTCACATTGGCTGGCAGATCACTGGGTAGGGAGTCAATGAAACCGCTAAAAACAACACCCGAATCGTTGAGTGCCGCCAAGTCACCGGAGTCATCGACACAGCCGTCGGTCAGGGCGTTGTTGCCGTAGTTAAAAGCATTTCCATACACCGGCGGGGTGCAAGAAGCGCTGTCCTCGTCGCCAGTATCTGTATCTGTATCTGTATCTGTATCTGTATCTGTATCTGTGTCGGTGTCGGTGTCGGTGTCGGTGTCGGTGTCGGTGTCGTTACCACCCTCCTCGTTTCCTTGGTCGGATTCTATTCCGCCACCGCCGTCGGTGGCCGCACCCGAGTCGTTTGATGAGGTGTCAGTGTTGGTCGATGAGGAATCACAAGCAGTGAGCGCCAACACACAAAGAAACAATAAGGACGGTGCTTTCATAAATTTTCTCGACATAAAACGGCTACAACTGTCTAACGTACCGGTGATCAGACAATGACAGGACAGTAAACGCACTGTCCCATACAATCCCATATGTATTACATTTTGAGTACGGCAGTTTGAAACAAGCTAAGCAAACTACGACAAATTACAGCTGAAAACATTCACAAAAAATGTAGAGTTCCACATCGAAATGCCTCCTGTTATTACAAGCAGTCAGTGCGACCAATCCTCCACCGCACCCAAGTCGCCGTCCAACGCTTGTTGGCGCAGTGCCTCAACGTCGAAATTCACAGACACGGCGGCCGGACAGCTGCCGTCTTGCATATTGGGGTGTTGGGAGTTGGGCCACAAATAACTCTTACTGGAGATGGTCGCAACGATTTCAGCCACACTAGCTTGAGTTGCATATGACCAATCGATTGAAACAACAAAGAGTGGGCGAGATAAATCATCCGTCGTGCGGATGTGCAGATCGCGACCCTGCCAAGCATGGCCTAGTTCACCAGAGGCATCGACAAAGCGAATGGCTGCGGGCTCGCTGTGTCCGCCGTCAATAGTTGGGCAAACACTGGATATAAGATCAACGTATTCACCGAGGATCTCCTCCGATAAAGCATGCGTGAGATTGCGCAGTGGCTGTTCACCGGCTGCCAGCGTGATTAGATTGCGACTGGAATAGTTGGCCGAATCCACAATGCCTGACTTTTGCCAATGCAACTTAGGCACTGCACTGACATCGTCGTCCACGTGAGCAAGTGTGACTTCAGTTAGCTGCACCGCATCCCCTTCCGCAACGGCCCACGCGGCGATACCGATACCGTTGAGTACCATACCCGCGTCACCTTGCTCTCGGTCAAACGGCAGGTAGTAGACACCTGGACCGCCGGTCACAAACCCCAAGTTACCCGCCCGATAATAGTAACCCACTTGGGTATAGCTGGCGACAAACGCTGGCGAGCTGCCATCCGTGTATAAATACAAACCTTTCACATCGGCGCTAGCCGTCGCTGAGTCGAAATCCAACTGCCCGTCTTGCAACAAGTGAAATGATTCTGCGTCAGTGATGGCCGCAATATCGAACGCAGTGCCATTGGTGCAACCGTCCGTCAGCTCATCATTGCCTCGATCGATCACCGTGCCATAAAGAGGTGCCAAACAGCCAACGTCGCCACCTGGCGGACTCACTTGAGTCGAGGAGGAATCGCAACCCGCCAGAACCAAAAAGCCGAAAATGCTAGCCAGCGTTTTTTTCATGCTTGAAATCTCTTTAAAATCAACAAGGGCGTCTGCATCAGGAACCTGCGCGAGAACTAAGTTCGTCAGGAGAGCGAGGTATTTCTAGCTCTAACCCACGCCTTTAGACAACCAGCAACAGCGCTCGCTCTTGCACCAGCTCAAACAGTTCAATCACCGCTTGGTTACTCATGCGAATGCAGCCGTGACTCACCGCTTGCCCTAATAGGCCCTCTTCAGCCGTGCCGTGAATGTAGATAAAGCGTTCATAGGAATCACAATTTCCGCCTTTATTGACGCCCGGCTCGAGACCATCAAGGCGCAAAATGCGCGAGGTGATGGTGTCTGCACCGGTGGAAATCGGCCTTGTTTCAATAGTGGCACACAGAGGCTGGGCAAAACGTGACTTGAATAGCAAACCGGCAACTGCGCCCGCGCCAATTTTATCGGCGATCTGATGCAAGCCCGAGGGAGTTTTAAAGCTGTTGTTCTCACCGCCGAGCCCATTGGCACCCGTCGATATCGAGTAGTGGGCTAGGCATTGGCTGTCTCGACAAAGTGCGAGTTGCTGCGTTGCGCTTTCGACAATCAGGTAGTTGTTCGGACGCCGCTCAGCGTAAATTCGCTCAACTAGGCGAGCGTGGATA
>JBMYWE010000031.1:0-3274 GCA_049607125.1 Granulosicoccaceae bacterium
AAGGTTTTTGGAGCCTAGCTCCAAGTTGCCGGTGCTGGCCGAGGCAGAGTTGATCGGCTTCATTGGTTAACTTCCTTTCTATTAATCGCTCTGTGTTGCCGGCTCTTATTGGCTATGTCTTTGTAATCAAAAGATTTACGTGACTTTCTATTGGCAACGCTTATCCGGATCCGGCAGAAAACTGCCGCCCGTGTTTGTGTAGTAGCGGTTTACTCGAAAGGAATCTGAAGAAGTTTGTGGCCTTATGAGGCTACTTTTGGGCTGCTAGAGCAGGCTACGTGTTGGATTGAGGTCCGGTTTTGAAAGGAGCACAGACAGAACACAAAAATATTTTTTTAAAAACAATAAGATACAGGCTACCTTTGCGGACTATGCCGGTGCCACAGGAAGGGTGAAGAAAGATTACGCGTAGTAATAGGAGGTTTCATGGCGGGGGTTTTAGGCGTTAGGAGGTGTGACGGTTAATAATTTGAGTTCGTTTATGGGCTCGCCATGAGCGACTAAAATCCTTTCAATGGTCCTGCTGAATTTTCACCTTTGCGCCGTTAGTCTGGATTCAATGTTGCAGGGATTTTTCGCAAGGTTTTTTGAGAGCTCTCAATGGGCTCGCGAAAGCGCAGCTGGATTTGCACAGACGCACGTCAGATTTTTGATTTGCAGCGAGAATTTAGCGAAAGCAGATTCATCACACCCGGAAGTGGGCGTTTCCTTCAACAAGCCGCCAAACCCCCGACTAGCCTTTAAAAAGACACTTTCGTGCAAATAAGTAAGGGTCTACGGCCAGTGAGTAAGGCAAAGTAATACTCCCAATGAACTTTACACAGCAAAGTACTGATTAAATGGCAAAAATATCGATTATCGGCTCTTACCCTCCGCACTACGGTGGGATATCAATGCATGTGCAGCGCTTGCATGCGCTGCTTGGCGAGTCCAATGATTGCCGCGTGGTGGATATGTACGCCGCAGGGGGTGAGCAGGACGACGGGGTGGACCGTGTCTATGGCAACAAGCTTCTGCGGGTTTTTCGTTGTCGACAGCTGTTGGCGAGGAGACAGTCAGACATAGAGCATTTCCACGTCTCCGCCATGCGCAAGTTTCTGTGGGGAACGCCTGCTCTACTGACCGGGCGCAAGCACTCCCGCAAGGTGTTGACTATCCACGGTGGTGCTTTCCCGGATGTAGTGGCGTCGCTGAGCGCCTGGGAGAAGCGGCTTTTTGGCTGGATGTTGAATCGATTTGATCATTTTGTCTGTGTCAGCGAAAAGCAGCGTCTGGTACTCGATGAGTGGCGAGTGCCGGCGGAGAAGATATCGGTCGTCAACGCCTATTTGCCGCCTGTTGCCAGCCCACCCTCCGGGTTGTTTGCCGAGATTGAAGAAGCACGGGCTCAGGGTAGTCGTATTTTGCTTTGTTCGGCAATGTACATGGAACACTATGGTATTACAGAGCTCTATCAGGCGATGGAGAAGCTGGAGCAAGACTTGGGCAACTCAGCGCCTCGCTTGGTTTTGGTTACCTATGCTGATCTAGATGAATCTTATCGGGAGAAGTGCAGGGAGCTGCAAAGTAACATTGCTCCCACGTGGGAGTTTGATCGACTGAATCCCGAACAAGTGGCTGAACTCATGGCGCTGAGCGACGTTTTTGTCCGCGCAACCTACTGGGATGGTGATGCGGTCTCGGTGCGTGAATCAGCTTTCTTTGGCAATCGAATCGTTGCCACCGATGTCACTACGCGGCCCGAAGGGTCCATTTTGTGTAAAGACAAAGACCCCGAGTCTCTTTACCTAGCGCTCAAGCAAGCGATGGAAGATGAGCAAGCGGGAACGGTGAGCTTTGATCATCAGCTCTCACTCCGGGCACTCGTTCAAGTCTACAAAGATCTGGGCGCGGCAAATTTATCTTAGATCCGGTGATCTCTAAGTGCATTTAAATCCCGCTCTTTGCGGGGTTGTCTGCGATAAATTTGCACTCCACGCCGCATTGGAAAATAATCGTCGTCATATCTTTTGACTTCGGATCCTCGCTTGCCCAGTTCTACACCTACTTCACCCGTCGGTGCACGGCCTCAAATATCGCCTGGTCGCGTGGCGGTGCGCGCTCAATTACAAATGCACTGGGGTCAGGTGATGTCGGTTTTGGTGTCGCAACTGGGTGATTTACAGAGAGCCGACAATGCGCTGCGCGAGGCCGCAGATGCCGCTGTAGAATTATGGCCGCGAGAAGGTGCTCCATCTGCGCCCAAAGCCTGGCTCCTTCGCGCCTCTCGGCGCAAGGCGATAGACCAGTATCGCCGTGAGCTGCGACATCAGCAAAAGCAGGATCAAATACTCAGCTTGTCTATGGGGTCCTCCCGCGAGTCTCAGAGCGATGGCGCCGTGCCGGACCTCCGCTTGCAGTTGATGCTCAGTTGCACCCATCCAGCGCTTGAAGAGCGGGTGCGTGTGGCTCTGTTGCTCAACTGCGTCTGTGGTTTAGATGCGGCGCAGATTGCCCAAGCAATGCAAACCAGCGAGATCACTCTTGCCCAGCAAATAGCCCGTGCAAAAAAACGATTGGGCCATGTCTCGGGGGCCTTCTTGATGCCACCAGCAGAGCACTGGAATCGTCGTCGCGATACCCTGCTTGAGGCGGTATTGGGGGTTTATCGCACTGGCCACGTGGGAGAACCCGCTGCCCGTCGTGGCGAGAACCTGTGCGAGCTCGCGCTATGGTTATCGCAGCTGGTGCTCGAGAGCAGGGGTGAAGACTCAGAGGTGTTGTCGCTCGCTGCCCTGTTGCAGCTAACCCAAGCTTGTGAGGTTGCTAGGCTCGGACCCGATGGTGAGGTGCTCACGCTAGAAGAGCAAGATTGTAGCCGTTGGGATGTGTCGCTGATATCGCGCGCCAAATCCCTGCTCAGCCAAGCCACTGCCAGAGATGAGCAAGGGCCGCAGTTCTTGCAAGCGTGCATCGCAGCCGAGCAAATTTGTTCGGTCGCCGCCGACAAACCGGTGGACTGGAAGAGCATTGTTGCTCACTACCAAGCGCTCTACGGTTACAGGCCACTGCCCTCTGTTGCTCTGAATGCGGCCATGGCGGTGGGTAAGGCAAGAGGTGCACGCGCGGGTCTGGTCGCGCTTGAGCAGTTGGCTGCTAGCAAAGAGTTTCGAGTAGGCGTGGGCTTTTATAGCGCCAAGGCTGAGATGCTCAATCAGTTGGGACAGCGCACGGCAGCGCGTCAGGCTTTGGCTCAAGCGATGGCTTCACCGCATATCTCCCCGCCAAGGCGGCG
>JBMYWE010000031.1:3284-11779 GCA_049607125.1 Granulosicoccaceae bacterium
CTATCGAGCGACGTTTGCTCTCTCTCGGTGGTAGAGTCGCCTAGCGCGACTTAACAATTACCTCTATACCGGCACTGGCGAGGCGTTGCTGCGCCTGCAGACGGTCGCGCGTGGCATCAAAAGGTCCAAGCTTAACCCGGTGGTACACGCGGCCTTGTACTTGTGCGCTCTCCACTTTGGCGTTGAGCCCCAGCATGATCACTTCGGCGCGACGGCGACGCGCATCCGACATATCAATAAAAGAACCCGCTTGCAGAAACTCGCCCGTGCCGCCAGCTATCAATTGGTTGGCAGAGTGCGATTTAGCTGGCACCTGCACCACGTGGCCGGCTAGGTTTTCGAGCTGCCTATCGACGGCTGCAGTCGCTGATTCCAGCGCCTCGCTGGCACTGCGAGTCGCGGCGCGGCGCAGGCGGTCGTTGTCGGTGGGCACGTCGACTTGGAACTCGGGCAGCACGCTGTAAAACTCGAAGCGCTGTGGCGGGGTTTTGGGTTTGTCGGGGGAAATGACTGGTTCACCTGCCTTGCGGTTGGCGATCATCGCATCGAGGGGGTGTGTTGTCTTGGGCGGATCGAGGTAGCTGTCGTCCATTGTGGCGTAGCCGTTTTTGACCTGGGTCTTGTACGGAGTAGCCCCTGCGCGGTCCAGCTTGTACATGGTAAAGGCGAACAACATCAAGAACACCGAAGCCGTCACTAGGCCGATGATCTGATAGCTCGATTGTGGTTTGCTGGCTGCCATGTTGGTGTCTGGTCTTCCGAGTCAGGTCTACATTTCTGAGGGTGCGCTCACCCCGATCACACCGAGCGCGTTGGCCAGCGTCTGCTGTACCGCTAGGCACAAGTTTAAGCGGGCGTCGCGCAGGTTGGCATCATCTATCAAAATTTGATGCGCGTTATAGTATGCGTGAAAGGCCGAGGCTAGGTTCCGCAAATAGTTGGTGATCAAATGAGGCTCACGGTGGTAAGCAGCAGTTTCAATCACCTCTGGATAGTGGGCTAGGCTTTCCAGTAGAGCGTTCTCGTGCTTTTCCGTGAGCCGCACACTATTTTTAGACCCATTTGCCTGATCGTGCTGGAGTTCTTTGCTGTGAAGTTGCCTAAAAACCTGACAAATGCGCGCGTGCGCGTACTGTACGTAGTAGACGGGGTTGTCGTTCGACTGGGTTTTGGCAAGGTTCAGATCGAAATCCATGGACGATGCGTGGCGACGCATCAAATAGAAATAGCGTGCGGCGTCGCGACCAATTTCTTCGCGCAAAGCGCGTAGCGTTTCAAATTGCCCCGAACGCGTCGACATCTGAATTTTTTTGCCGTCGCGGTAAAGAGCGGCGAATTGGATTAAAGGAAACTCCAGTTTGTTGGTGTCTAGGCCCAGTGCGGTGGCCATGGCTTTAAGCCGTGGTACATAGCCGTGGTGATCCGCTCCGAAGATATAGAGCGTCTTGTCGAAACCGCGTTCCAGTTTGTTGCGAAGGTAGGCGATATCCGAGGCGAAATAGGTGGTGGTACTGTTGTCTCGGCGAACCACGCGGTCTTTGTCGTCACCGAAGTCGGAGGCGCGAAACCACAGCGCGCCTTGATCTTGGAAGGTATGTCCTCGCTGTTCAAGGTCTTGGAGGGCTGACTCCACCTCACCAGAGTCAAATAGGCTGCGCTCTGAAAACCAGGTGTCGTACTCCACTCCGAACTCTTGCAGGTCTGCGCGAATATCACCGAGGATGGTACCTAGGGCTAGGCTAAAAACATCTTCGTAATTGGCCTTGCCTAGCAGCAATTTAGCGCGTTCAATCAATGCGTCGATATGAGTTTCTTTGTCGCCACCCGCTGGCTCGTCGGCAGGTATATCGCTCGTCAATTGCGCCGCTTGTACCATCAGGGTTGCTCCGCGATCGTCCCGTAGGTGATCGGCGATTTCGAGGATATAGTCACCTCGGTAGCCGTTGCTGGGAAAGTCGATCTCGACGCCGCCCTTGGCGAGATAGCGCAACCACACACTCGTGGCGAGTATGTCCATTTGTCGGTCAGCATCGTTGATGTAGTACTCGCACTCAACTGAATACCCAGCGGCGCGCATGATACCCGCGACCGCAGAGCCGTAAGCCGCACCGCGACCATGGCCAACATGCAGCGGGCCGGTGGGGTTGGCCGACACAAACTCTAGCTGGACACGGGTGTCCCTGCCAACATTACTGTGACCATATAAACTACCTGCCGCTAGTATGCGCTCAACTACGGTGGTGCTCGCCCGTGGGGTGAGGAAAATATTGATAAACCCTGGGCCGGCGATCTCGACTTTTTGAACGGCGGGAGACTGGGGGAAAGAGGCCACAATGGATGCGGCAATAGCGCGTGGTGATTTGCCTAAAGGCTTGGCCAAGTTCAAGGCCACGTTGCAGGCGAAATCTCCGTGGCTAGGATTCTTGCTGCGACTCAAAGTGATATCGGGTTGTAGGCCTACAGGTAGTTCACCTCTAGTGCAGAGTTCAGAAATGCTCCGCTGAACTAAACCAATAATTTCTTGTTTCACGGAGTCTGCCCGATTGGCTTGCGGAAAAACTCAGCATTGTACTTCAGAGACCTGACCTTGTCCGGTTGTGGCTACTCGTTCATCCACAGCGGTTGGTCGATAGCAGGGCACAAAAAAAGGCGGCCCGTAGGCCGCCTTTCTGCACGTGGCTGGTAAGCCGTGTGCTGTTACTGCATTTCTTGCTTAGTGCCGATTACCACGATCTCTACGCGGCGGTTCTTGGCACGGCCCAGAGCAGTGTCGTTGCTGGCAACTGGACGAGTCTCGCCGCGGCCAATCGCTGCGATGTCTAGATTAGGCAGCTTGGCAGACAGTTGATCCCGAACAGACTGAGCACGCTTCTCAGAGAGCGCTTGGTTGTACGCCTCTGCACCGCGGCTGTCAGTGTGGCCCACAACCACGACGCGATTGACTTCGCTCAGCTCGCTGATGCCTTGAGCCAACTGGTCGATGGCGCTGATGCCAGAACCGGACAATTCGGCGCTGTTAGTAGCAAACAAGGCGCGGGCATCCAGTTTGATGGGTTTGTTGACCGGAACCTTTTCAGCAGATTCGGCGGCAGCAGCGGCAGCGGCAGCTTCGGCAGCAGCTTTCGCGGCAGCTTCTTCAGCGGCTTTCGCTGCGGCAGCGGCTGCAGCAGCTTCAGCGTCTGCATCGCTTCCACCTTCACAGGCGGCAGCTTTGTCTTCGCTCCAGTTGGCGGCGCGGACAATGCCTTTGCCGCCGCTGATCAATACGTTTTTACCCGGTGTGCTGTAGTAGCCATCTTGAGCATCAAGCGCTGCATCGCAGGCCGTGCTGCTCGCGCCGTTCATACCGGCACAACCGACTAGGAAAGCGGCTGACAGTGCGGAAGCCAAAATACCTTTTTGCATGAGTCTAACTCCTGAACATTCACAGTTTTTGTATACGCCATCCACCCCAACGTGGAGCGCGGATTATCGGCAAGTTTTTTTATAGAGCATGACCCGAAAACGTTGGTCGCAATATAGGGCCTACTAAAGTCAAGTGTAGCTAATAATTGCCAGATGCAAGCCGAATGACACAACTTCGGCCAATCCAACCATGACTTGAGTATTAAAAGTGACTTTTAGTACTACGGCTGGGGCAGTTATTGCTCAGACACGGCCCGGTGGGCGACGCTCACGCTATTGAGGGTAGCAGGCTTGACCGAGAGTGCCAGTATCAAGCATGGTGGATTTTACATTAAATTTTTTGGCAGGCGTGCGACGCCTCACGACAGGAGTACAGTGATGCATCGATCAGTGGCATTGTTGATTGTTTTAGTACTGGCTGGCTGCAGTCAGCTCAATGTATGGAAGCCAGATACCAGTTATAAAATAACGTTGTTGCATACTAATGATCATCACGGACGTTTTTGGGAAAATCGTCACGGTGAATATGGTTTAGCTGCCCGTAAGACGCTGATAGACAGAATTCGCGCAGAAGTCTCGGAAGCCGGTGGGCATGTATTGTTGCTTTCAGGAGGTGATATAAATACCGGCGTGCCTGAGTCGGATTTACAAGATGCAGAGCCAGATTTTAGAGGCATGAGTGCTCTGGGTTACGACGCTATGGCTGTGGGTAATCACGAATTCGACAATCCCTTGACGGTGCTCTCGCAGCAGCAAGAGTGGGCGAACTTTCCCTTTCTTGCTGCCAATATTCTTGATGCCAAAGGCAACCCTCTATTTCAGCCCTACGAGATGTTTAATCTTGGAGGTGTCAAAGTTGCAGTTATGGGCCTCACGACAGATGACACGGCTAGACTGGGCAATCCTGAATTTATAGAAGGCCTAGACTTTCTGTCACCGGTGGAGTCTGCGCGGCAATTGTTACCTGAGTTGCGTGCCAAGGCTGACATCGTGGTCGCTGCTACCCACATGGGGCACTACGACAACGCCAAACACGGCCTAAACGCACCGGGTGACGTCACCCTAGCGCGATCGGTCGACGGCTTGGACGTCATTGTTGGTGGGCATTCGCAAGACCCGGTTTGCATGGCGTCTGAGAATATACGCAACACTGATTACAAAGCAGGGGACGCCTGTGTACCCGATACACAAAATGGCACGCTGATTTTGCAGGCCCATGAGTGGGGCAAGTATGTGGGGCGCGCAGACTTCGAATTTATAAACGGTGAGCTGAGCTTGCTCAACTACGAACTGATCCCTGTCAACTTGAAAAAGAAAGTCAAAAACGCAGAGGGAGAAAAAGTTCGTGTTTACGTTCGCGAGGAAATTCTAGCTGACGCAGAGCTCAAAGCGATGTTGCAGCCTTTTCAAGACAAAGGGCAGGAGCAGCTACAAGTGGTCATTGGATCGGTTGACGGTGACTTGATCGGCGATCGTGATCAGGTGCGCTTTCACCCGACCAATCTCGGCTTTCTCATAGCTGAAGCGCAGCGGGCCAAGGTGGGCGCCGATGTAGCGGTGATGAACTCCGGGGGCATTCGAGCGGGTATCGAAGCGGGCGATATCGCTTACAAAGACGTATTGACTACCCAGCCCTTTGGCAATGCGGTTTGTTTTATCGAGCTCTCCGGAGCTGAGTTGTCGGAGTATCTTGCCGTAGCGGCGTCTAAACCCATCGACACGGGTGCTTACGCGCAGTTTGCAGGGGTGGATATCGATATCAGCGGCGGCGAAATGGTCAGCGCCAAAGTGGAGGGCAAAGACATTGATCCGAGTGGGACTTATCGTTTGGCCTTAAACAGCTATCTGGCCTCAGGTGGTGACGGCTACCCACGCATGGACTCGCACCCAGGCTATGTCAACACCGGTTTTGTCGATGCGGATGCGTTGCGAGAGTATGTGGAGAACAACACGCCATTGTCGGTGGCAGACCTAGTGCCTAGCAACGTCATTCGCCGGTAGTGTGGCGAGGAGCTCTGCGGTTGAGTCTTCGCGACGCCGTCGCAGAGCTTCTTGTCATTGTGAGGGCTGGGCGTACCCGTGCTTATATCGCTGAGCGAATCGCTCGGCGCTTGTGTGTACAGGTAGGGTAGTTAGTCTTAGTCACTCCAAGAGCTTGCTTTTACTCTGGCGGCGTAAAAACTCCACCGGAGAGCGAAACTGCAGCACAGGGCTTTGTGTTGCAAAGCTCTAAGCGGCTAGAAGCCCAACGTGCTTCTAGTCTTTTGCGTTTAGCCGCTCTCGCCAAGCGACAAAGATTCCCGAGCCTATAATCACAGCGACACCTGTCCAGGCAATTAGATCGGGGAAGTCACCAAAAAAATACAAGCCCAGCAGCGTGGCTGAAACTATTTCTAGATATTGTAAGGGCGCGAGAGTGGCTGCCGAAGTCCTGGCGAAAGCCATCACGACAAATAAGTGCCCGACAGATGCAATTAGACCCATGCCGATCAGTAGGTACAAGTCGTTACTGGCTGGCCAAGCGGGGGCTAAAGGCCTCAACTGGAGTGCGGCACCGGCTGCCAAGGCTACGCTCATCACCAGTGTTGCACCAGCGCCGGTGAATAGTTGTATCGCTACTGGGTGAGTGTGTCCTGACAGTCGCTTGGTTAATAGAAGATAAATTGCGAAGGCCAGAGCAGCTCCCATGGGTAGGGCGGCTGCCCAACCTGCCTTGGCAAACTCTGGCTGCACAATCATCATTGCTCCGCCGAAACCTATCGTGACCGCCAGAATACGGCGCCAGCCGATTTTCTCTTTCAAAAAAACACCGGCCAAAACCGTCAGAATTAGCGGTTCGACAAAGAAAATAGCAATCGACTCCGCTAGGGGCATGTACTGCAGCGCTGTGAAAAAAAGCCCTGTTGCCAGTGATATCATCGTGGCTCTAGCCAGGTGTTGCAGCGGGTGACTGAATCGTAGCTGCTCTTTATTCAGGAACAACAGTGCAACGCTGCCCATGAAGAGCGTCTGAAAGAAAAAGCGACACCAGACAATCTGCCCCACCGAAACGCGCGGCCCGACGTATTTGGCAATCGCGTCCATGCCAGGTATCAGTAACATGCCCAAGGCCATGATTAAGACGCCTTTGAGATTGTCATTGCCGGTCTGCATATCGATGCCACTGTGAAGGGAGTGTGCATACCATGCCTGAAAATTCACAGGGGTGGAAAGGCTTCTTTTGTCGATCTCAGTTAACAACTTGATCAAGAAGAAGTTTTTCAGGTTTTTGAGGCGTCACTAGAATGTAGGTGCGTAGCAAGCGCGGCGAACTCGGTCGCTTTACTGATGCTAGGGGTCGCAAACCAAGAAAGGCAGTATCCGTTGCACCTGCATTGTAGGCGGCAGCAAATCACTGGGGTAGCGCATATGTCTGAGGCAAACCAAAAACCGAGTCGCCGTCGCAATGCGCGAGCCGCCAAACGCGCTGAGCGTGGTGCTCCCCTTTCTGATGCCATGCGTCCGGTGCAGCCTGGCCTATCCGGTGGTCGTTTCAAGCCACTCAACGAGTCTGATATTGAACAAATAAACGCCACTGTAATGGAGGTGTTGGAGACGGTTGGATTGGCCAACGCTATTCCCAGCTGTGTTGAGCGGGTGGTGGCTGCTGGAGGTTCGCTCACCGATGAAGGGCGTTTGTTGTTCCCACGAGCTCTGGTGGAAGACACCTTAGCCCATTGCGCGCGCGAGGTATTGTTAGCAGGCCGAGACGAGCGGCACGACCTGCGTATTGGCGGTGATCGAGTCTACTTTGGCACGGCGGGAGCAGCAGTACACATTGTTGATATCGACGACAACTCCTACCGTGACTCAACCCTTCTCGACCTGTATGACTTGGCCCGCTTGGTTGATCAAATGGACAATATCCATTTCTTCCAGCGTTCGGTTGTCGCCCGAGACATGCTCAGCAATCGCGACCTAGATATCAACAGCCTATACGCCTGTTTGCAAGGTACAACCAAACATATAGGCGTTAGCTTTACCGAGCCACAGTGGGTACGTGAGGGCTTGGATATTTGCTATCGCATTGCGGGCAGCGAAGCGGCGTTTAGAGAGCGCCCCTTTGTCAGTCAGAGTAATTGTTTTGTCGTTCCGCCCTTGCGTTTTGCAGAGGACGCTTGCACTTGCCTTGAGGCCTCTGTGTTGGGTGGTATGCCGGTGTTGTTGTTGTCGGCTGGCCAAGCGGGAGCTACCAGTCCTGCAAGTCTGGCGGGTTCCGTGGTGCAAGCTGTGGCCGAGTGCCTCGCTGGATTGGTCTATGTCAATTTGCTTGTTCCCGGCGCCCCTGCAGTGTTTGGCACATGGCCCTTTGTTTCGGACTTGCGCACAGGTGCAATGACGGGCGGTTCTGGTGAACAAGCGATTCTAAGTGCCGCGGTTGCGCAAATGGGGCGCTGGTATGGCTTGCCTTGTGGCACAGCGGCGGGTATGACCGACGCAAAGCTCCCCGATGCGCAATCGGGCTATGAGAAAGGAACGGCGATCTCTCTGGCTGGACACAGCGGTGCCAATATGGTTTACGAAAGCTGTGGCATGCATGGCAGTTTGATGGGGGCGTGTTTTGAGAGCATGGTCATTGATAATGACATGCTCGGCGCAATCAACCGTACTGTGCGTGGAGTAGAGGTCAACGAAGAGACGCTGGGACTAGAGGCCATTCGTGAAGTGACTTCTGGCGTACAGCATTACCTAGGGACCAGTCATACCATGTCGTTGATGGAGAGACACTATATCTATCCGATGGTAGGAGATCGCTCCAGCCCCAAGGAGTGGGCGGAGCGGGGCAAGCCTACCCTAGTGCAAGCGGCAAAGAACAAACTCAACTCGGTAATGGCCAGTCATTACCCCAACTACCTCGGTGAGCAACTCGATAAAGAGATACGCACCGACTTCGATATCAAGCTTGACCCTGCGTTGATGAATGTCAGCTCGCGTTGGTCAGCTAGCTAAATTCTAACAGGAAAAAAAATGGCAGACCTACCTCAAACCGCCCGCGTCGTCGTGATCGGCGGCGGCATTGTCGGCGTATCCGCACTCTATCATCTCGGTAA
>JBMYWE010000032.1:0-11725 GCA_049607125.1 Granulosicoccaceae bacterium
CGAGCGCGAACTCTTGTAGATCAGAGCTTGTGGATTGCCTTCATGGCGGTAACCGTATTGTGTAGAAGGCAGGCGATGGTCATGGGGCCAACGCCACCAGGTACTGGTGTAATGGCACCGGCGTGCTCTACAGCTTCGTTGTAGGCGACATCACCGACCAGGCGAGTTTTCCCGTTTTCACCCTCGATGCGATTGATGCCTACGTCGATCACGGTCGCTCCGGGGGAAATCCAATCTCCTTTGACCATCTCTGGTCGGCCAACAGCCGCCACGACAATATCGGCGGCCCTGCAAACAGCGGGCAAGTCTTTAGTGCGCGAGTGAGCAATGGTGACGGTGCAGCTCTCTTGTAGCAGCAGCTGGGCCATGGGTTTGCCAACAATATTGCTGCGACCGACGACGACAGCATTGAGTCCGCTGAGATCACCGAGTGTGCTTTTGAGCATCATCAGGCATCCCAGTGGGGTGCAAGGAACCAAACCGCGCTGGCCCACCGCTAGGCGTCCACTGTTGATCACGTGGAAACCGTCCACGTCTTTGTCTGGGTCAATGGCGTCGAGAACCTTCGCGGAGTCTATGTGATCAGGCACCGGCAATTGGACCAAAATGCCGTGTATGGAAGAGTCATTGTTCAGTTGATCGACCAGCGCCAGCAACTCTTCCTCCGTGGTGTCCGCAGGTAGTTTGTGTTCGCGTGAGAGCATACCGACTTCTTTGGTCTGCTTCGCCTTGTTGCGCACATAGACTTGGCTCGCAGGATCTTCTCCTACCAGGACAACGGCCAAGCCGGGCTGGATACCGGTTGTTTCAATAAGTTGTGCGACTTCTTTGCTCAAGTCGTTGCGCAGCGCCTCAGCGGTGGCTTTGCCGTCGATAATTGTTGCCATGTCGGAGCCTTCAATAGGAGATATCTATAAGGAGGGAGATTTTATAGCAATTCGGATAGGGGTGGTGAGGTGTTGAGAGCGCCAGAGAATAGCGAGAATCCGACCATTGTCTTGAGAAGAGCACACACGCTCGCGTGGGATAGCGCTATTATTAGCGTTTTTATAATGAGGATTGCCCGTGACGGCTTTTCTGCTCGACTACGGTTTGTTTTTCGCCAAAGTGGCGACGGTTCTTTTGGCGGCGCTCGTTCTGATCGGTTTTATTGTCAGCCGCAAAGAGGCGCCTGAGGAAGATGGGCGAATAGAGGTGCGCAAGCTGAATGATCAGCTGGATGACCTCAAAGAGACCTTGCGCGAATCCCTGCTTGATGAAGACCAGCTCAAGCGCGAGGCCAAAGCGTTGAAGGCCAAGAAAAAGGCCGAGAAAAAACAGCGTCGCAAAGAAGCCAAACTCGAGCGCAAGCGCTTGGGGGGCAAGCAGCCTGAACCCGAACAACCTGAGCGAAATTCTGTGTACGTTTTAAGTTTCGACGGTGACATTCGTGCTTCGGCCAATGAGAATCTACGCCGCGAAATCACCAGCGTATTGGCAGTAGCGCGCCAGGGTGACGAAGTCGTGGTGCGGCTTGAGAGCCCTGGAGGCATGGTGCATAGCTATGGGCTGGCGTCTTCTCAACTCGATCGCATCATTCAAGCGAAAATCCCGCTCACAGCCTGTGTGGACAAAGTGGCTGCTAGCGGTGGCTATATGATGGCTTGTGTGGCCAATCGCATTGTCGCTGCGCCTTTCGCCATCTTGGGTTCAATTGGCGTGGTAGCGCAGTTGCCCAACTTCCACCGCTTGCTCAAAAAGAACGACATCGACTTCGAATTGCTGACGGCTGGCGAGTATAAGCGCACCTTGACCATGCTCGGAGAAAACACCGATGAGGGACGGCAAAAGTTTGTCGAAGAACTGGAAGAGACACATACCTTGTTCAAAGACTTTGTCAGTGAGCATCGACCTCAGGTTCAGATTGAGCAAGTGGCTACCGGTGAGACCTGGTACGGCAAACGGGCTCTGGACGTCAAGTTGATCGACGAAATCCAAACCTCTGACGAGTTATTGCTTGAGCGGTGCAAGGAGATGGATGTCTATGAAGTCCGTTATGCAGCGCGCAAGAGCTTGCGAGAAAAGCTCGGTTTTGGCGCGGCTGACGTGCTCGATACAGTGGCTCTGCGCTGGTGGGAACGCTTGCAGAGCTCTCGTTTTCCTCGTTAGACACCAACCCTTTCTGCATTGGGTTCGTTCGCACAGGTTTTGCCTATGACAGAGCAATTCAGCGAGTCGACGTCGATAGACCCCCAAGTGAAATCGCGACAGGCGTTGCGATTGTGGCTCGCGCGCTTTTTAAAGTTAATGGCTTGGGTGATGTTGCTCGGTTTTGTCTACTGGTGTTTGGCCGGACTGGGCAGCGATAAGCAAACCCAGGTCAAGCGTTACGATATTGATGTCTCTCAGCTTAGAGCGGGAGAACACAAGGCCTTTTCCGTGGGTAATCAGCCGATTATTGTGCTCCGTCGAAACGTGGAACAACTCGCTGCATTGCGCGACGAGCGGCTCAATGACCCGGGCTCGTGGCAGAGTAACGATCCAGCCGACTTAGACAAAACCCATCGAGGTGTTGTCTCTGAGTGGCTAGTGGTAGAAGCGCTGGGCACCCAGCTCAATTGCTTGGTGCAGGTTTCCCCGGCAGGGGGCGATTTTCAAGGCGTGCCTTGGACAGGCGGATTTGCAGATAAATGCCGTGATCAACGCTATGACTGGGCAGGGCGGGTGTTTGCAGGGCAGGGCGCCAAACGAAACCTACGCGCGCTGCACTATCATGTGCGCCCCGGTCCACGGTTGTCTCTCAGGCTACAATAAGTATCAATTGATACTGTTAGGTGAGGGGACTCTCGCAAGGTAGACTTAGTGATGCGCGGTAGACATTATTGCTGCTGTTGCATGCCGAGCTTGAACAAGGAGATCATGCATGAGAGTTGGAGCACAAGATCGCCATGCCGCTCGTGGCTAATTCATCTGCCATACAGGTCCAACTCTCTCAGCGGCTGCGTTCTCTGTTGTTTGTCATCGTCTGTGTCGTGTTTTGTGTCTGGGCTTTCGGTGGAGCTTTTCTCAGCAATTCTCTAGAGCCGACCGCTGGGTTGAGTAAACTGCCGGTGACCCTAGTCGACACGCTCAGCGGCTCAGAGCAACGTGTCGATGTCCCGAACACGTGGTTTGGAGGAGACAAACCAAAGCAACGGGAAAGACGCTATCGAGTTCGTCTGCCAGCAGGCGTAGATCTGAGAGACCAAGTTTTATACATCACTGCTTTTCGTCAAAGTGTGACAGTGCGCTTGCAAGGCCGGGTTATTGCCCGTGCAGGCAATCAGAAAATAGTGTGGCTGGAGCCGTATCTACAGCCCTTGCACATACCGCTTGAGTCCTTTGCCGAATTTGCCTCCAAAACCGAGCCATCGGTGGTCGATATTGAAGTGCTCGCTAGCGAGTCTAATTCCGGTGGTTTGTCCGAAGTTTGGTTTGGCTCTAGCCCTACAGTGGCAAAGGCGCAACCGCTTTATGTCTCAGCTATGCCGGTTGTACTGCACGCCAATATAGGCATTTTATCTGCGCTGATTTTGTTTTTGGCGATAGACTCCATTCGTTCTATGGAGAGTAGGTTGCGTTTACTGTTGGCTGTGCCGCACCTGTTTTATGCTCTTTGTTGCCTGCCAGAAATACACTTTCTTTCCTCAACTACTTGGCTAAAACTCTATCAAGTCTCCATCAATAGCATGGTGCTAATGTGGATTTACGTCGGGTTTTATGCCTTAGGTTTGTTTAGGAGCTGGCTGAGCATTCCTATTGTGGGCTTGGTATTGATGTCGGTGCCGTACTTGTTTATCAGTGACTACGACTTGTTGAGTACCTGGATTTATCAGATACAAAACCCCATTATGGGCGTACTTGGGGTATTTATATTTTTGTACTTTGGCTGGCGCCTGCCAGACAGTAATAACCAAGTGATTCACGCCATTTTTCTGATCGCTGGAGCCTGCTTATCAGGCGCCGGTATCAACGATATTTCACTCAACTTGAGTGACAATCGAGAGTTACAACTGTTAGTTCTACCGGTGGCCGCCGCGTTGACTTCTGTTGTGCTGTTGTTGTGGACATCTCTTGATATGTTGCAGCGAAATATAAAAATTTCTAAGCAGCAAGAGCACTTGCAAAAGTTGATCAGCACTCGCACCAATGCGCTAGAAGAGGCGCGTAGTAAATTGATGCAGCATCAGCGTTACCAAACGCTCAATACTATGGGCGCTGCCATTAGCCACGAGATAAAAAATCCCTTGGCGTCGTTAAATACAGATTTGTCGCTGCTGGATCTAAAATTAAAAAAAATCCCCGACATCGACGTACCGGTGAAGCGCATGTTGCGCACATTAAAGCGTATCGACAACACTGTCTCGGATTTGACCGACTTTTCTAGGCGCCAGTCCATTGAACGCAAAGTGGTTGATCTATCTGCTTGGCTCAACCAGCTAAGTGTCGGTGATGAAATTCAAACGCTACTTAGCGGTGTGAGCTTTCATCTGGAGATCTTCGGCAACGTGGAGGCCCGAATTGATAAGGAGCTGGTGCGACGAGCCATAGTCAATATCTTAAACAACGCTGTCTACGAGCTCCGCGATCACGCCGAACCGGAGATATGGCTGCGTGTCCATAGCCTCGATGAAGATAAAGTGGTGATCTCGATAGTCGATAATGGTGACGGTTTTAAAGTCGATGATTTTGAGGCACTGTTTGAACCGCTGGTTAGCAGCAACGATAGCGGTCTGGGGCTTGGTCTCGCGATTGTGCGAGACATTATGTTGTTACATCTGGGTGAGGTGATACTCGATAGCGACAGCCATGAGGGAGGGGCCGTCGTGTCACTGGTGTTTCCCAAGGCCTAAGAGTCTGTTCAAGGTCTTTGTGTCGTGGTGGTCAGTTAGGTCCAGAACAGGCCTCAAACACCTTGGGTAGAACGAGAAGCACCAGCCACATTCTCCAGCTATTGTGGCTGTCATTGGCTAGGCTTCGTGTCACAATATACACTGAGTCTAAGACGTTTTTCGCCACTTAGGGGCACCCATTTCTCGTCACTTTCCACTGCGATGAATCTAGCCGCGTATACCACAATCGGCCTTCCTGTTGCGCTTGCTACCATCATGTTGTCTATGGGGCTGGTGTTGCACGCGCAGCATTTCTTGGCCGTTTTTAGCCGCCCTAGAGCTGTCTGGGTGGGGCTGCTTGGTCAGATGGTCGGAGTGCCTTTGCTAGCCTTGCTTGTTGTCGTTGCCACTGGCATGTCGGGTGCTTTGGCCGTGGGGTTGATGGTTTTGAGCTTTAGCCCAGGAGGCACGACCAGCAACTTGTTTACGCAGTTGGCCAAAGGTGATTTACCACTTTCTATCTCGCTCACCACAATCGCCGGCGTTATCACTCCCTTCACATTACCGGTGTTTACAGCCCTGGTTCTGAAGTGGCAATTTGAGTCGGAGGAGCAGCTAGCGTTTCCCGTGGGGCTCACCATATTGCGTCTGCTGCTTGTGATGTTACTCCCGCTGTTTATTGGCATGCTGTGTCATCGCTACTTTCCAGCGTTCGCTGCGCGTTTGCTCGCGTTTGTTCGGCCTGTTGCGATCAGCTTGTTTGCTGCAGTTATCGCTGCCATCGTGATACAAAACTGGGAGCATTTTGCTCAATGGTTCTCTGAGACAGGTGTTGCCGTTATTTTATTGATGTGCATGGCCCTCGGCTTGGGATGGGGGCTCGCGTGTCTGGCAGGTCTGGAAGGCTCCCAGCGCAAATCCATCAGCATAGAAGTGGGCATGCAAAACGGCGGCACGGCTTTGTTGGTGACGCAAGGTGTTCTGCACAACTCCCATATGTCGTCGGTGCCGCTTTTGTATGGTTTATTGATGCTGCTACCCGTGCTTGGTGTGGTGTGGATGGGGCGACGTGAAGCAGCCTGAACACTATCGCTTTATACGGGCTCTACGCCCCTTTTCCCTTGTGGTGGCATTGGTGTCTTCGGCGCTAGGCGTATTGCTCGCTTGGCAGGATGGCTTTCAAAATCCGTGGCACGCGCTATGGGTGTTTGTCGGGGCAATTCTTGCTCAGGCGGGCGTCAATCTTGTCAATGACGTAGAGGACCTTCCCTTACTAGGCAAGGGTGCACTCGATTCTCGCCGCCAGATTGTGTTCAACGCCAGAATAGCTATGTTGTTTTTCGTCCTCGCGTTTTTGATCGGCCTCTACTTTTATACCGTGCAGGGATGGGAGGTACTGGCACTTGTGGTAATAGTGGCGCTACTGGCTCTCAGCTACAACCTCGGTCCGATACATTTCAAGAACCGAGGCCTCGCTTTAATTCAGGTTTTTTTACTGATGGGCGTCTGTTTGGTGGAGGGGGCCTATCTGGCGATGTCGGGCCAATTCTCGGTCGAAGCGTTTTATCTGTCTCTGCCGATCAGTGTGCTTGTCTCCCTGTTGTTACTCAGTAATGAGTTGCGTGATTGGGAGAACGATTCAGTCCACGGTGCAGGCACGCTTACCGTGCGTATCGGCTACACTAACGCGACGCGTTTGTATGCAGCTTTGACAGCATTGGCCTATTGTTTGGCCATCGGCGTATTGGGCGCTGAACAATTGTCACTGGCCTGGTTGTTGTTGATACCTGCGCCGTTGCTGCTGCCAATCGCCGGTTATCTGCGGGCTCCACGGCGACCTCAACTGACACCCATGACGGGTCGGTTCTTCTTTTTATTTGGCTTGGCGTGGCTGGCCATCCATTGGCGCGCCTAGAACTTTGTAGGCCGGTGTTCAGGGCTAAAAGCTTGCTTAAAATCTCTGCGATTACTGCGAATGCGCTGTACTTGGGCAGTTCAGGGTCTTATTTTCTTACAATAATTGGTGCCATCTAGGCCACTATTCACCTCTGATCAAACCATTATCGCTACGACACAGTGATCTTGAACAGGCTCTAAGTTACAGTGCCTGTTCAGTCAAAATTCTGCTCAGAGGGTTTATTATGATTCACGTTATCGCCCACATCACAGCCAAACCTGGCCAGCGTCAAGCGATCCTTGATCGCTTTCACGCCAATATACCGGCTGTGCATGCCGAAGAGGGTTGTATTGAGTATCAGCCGGTGATCGATGCCAGTGGCTTTGATGGGCTGGCGACGGCGCTCGGCGAAGACAGCTTTGTTGTGGTAGAGAAGTGGTCCAGTGAAGCCACGCTCAAAGCTCACGCCGCCTCAAATCACATGGCGGAGTACGCTGCTAGTGTCAAGGACTTGATCGCCGATCGCTCTATCTATGTACTTGAAAACTCGGGCTAGTTGACCGAGAAACGCGCAATCCTTTCGAGCTCGCTGGAGCCATTGGTGTGTGCATGAGCTAAGCTCAAGACACACTTTTTCGCTCTTGCTTGGCCCGCCCATGCTGAACTATATACTGCGCCGTGTCGCGCTCATGATCCCGACTCTATTCGGCATCATGCTGATCAACTTTGCTATTGTACAGTTCGCCCCCGGCGGGCCGGTAGAACAAGTGCTGGCTGAAATGCAGGGACAGACTGCCAGTGCTACTTCTCGCTTCAGCGGGGGAGGCGGCGATGGTATCGCGGCGGCAGGCGGCAGCGAAAACAGCAAGTACCGGGGGGCACAGGGGCTAAGGCCCGATATCATCGCCGAAATTGAAGCGCAGTTTGGCTTCGACAAGCCAGCCCATGTGCGCTTTATTGACATGATCAGTAGCTACCTGCGCTTTGATTTTGGTGACAGTTACTTTCGCGATGCCAGCGTGGTGGAACTGATTGCCGAGAAATTACCCGTCTCCATATCGCTCGGGCTGTGGACCACCTTGTTGGTGTACTTGATATCTATACCGCTAGGGGTGCGCAAAGCCGTGCACGACGGCGGTCGCTTTGACACCTGGACATCCATGGCAGTGGTGGTCGGTAATGCTATTCCGGGCTTTCTGTTCGCTATTTTACTTATCGTGCTATTTGCCGGTGGTCGCTACTGGGACGTCTTTCCTCTGCGTGGCCTGACCTCTGATAACTTCGAACAACTCTCCGATTGGGGCAAGATCAAAGACTACTTCTGGCATATCTGCCTGCCGGTGTTGTCGATGGTGATTGGGGGCTTTGCTAGCTTGACCATGTTGACTAAAAACTCTTTCCTTGACCAGATACGCATGCAATATGTGGAGACTGCGCGTGCCAAGGGTCTGAGCGAGAATCAAGTGCTTTACGGCCATGTGTTTCGCAACGCCATGCTGATTGTGATCGCCGGCTTTCCCAGTGCTTTTATCGGAATTCTCTTTACGGGTTCTTTGCTTATAGAGGTTATTTTTAGCCTCGATGGTTTGGGCCTGCTGGGTTTTGAAGCGGCTATTAACCGCGACTACCCGGTCGTTTTTGCCACGCTCTATATCTTTACCCTAGTGGGTTTAGTGTTGCAGCTTTTGGGTGATGTGATGTATCACATCATCGACCCCCGCATCGATTTTGAGTCGAGGGAAGTCTAGTGGCGCTATCTGCACTCAATCGGCGTCGCTGGCAAGTCTTTAAGGCGCACAAGCGCGGGTATCGCTCGCTCTGGATATTTTTAGTCTTGTTTGTTCTGAGCCTAGCTGCCGAGCTGATCGCCAATGACAAGCCTTTGTTGGTGAAATACAAGGATGAATTCTATTTCCCCGCATGGAAGGTCTACACGGAAACAACTTTTGGCGGCGAGTTTGAATCAGAGGCCGAGTATCGTGATCCGTTTGTGGCGGAACTGATCGAAGCTGACGGCTGGATTGTTTTCCCGCCCATTCCTTACAGCTATAACACCATCGACTACGAGTCACAGGAGTCGCCGCCTGCAGCGCCCGATGCCAGGCACTGGCTAGGGACAGACGACCAAAACCGGGATGTCTTGGCACGCGCCATTTACGGGTTTCGTATCTCGGTTTTATTCGGTTTGGCACTCACCGTCGCTAGCACCATCATTGGAGTAGCGGCCGGTGCCGTCCAGGGCTACTTTGGCGGGCGCGTAGATTTACTCGGTCAACGCTTTGTTGAAGTCTGGCAGGGGCTGCCGGTCTTGTATGTCTTGATTATCCTCGCCACGGTGGTTGAGCCCGGCTTTTGGTCGCTGTTGACGATCATGGTATTGGTACAGTGGACGGCTTTGGTGGGCGTGGTGCGTGCAGAGTTTTTGCGTGTGCGCAATTTTGACTACATTAAGGCGGCTCGAGCCCTAGGCGTATCAGATGCAATGATCATGTGGCGGCATGTGCTACCCAATGCCATGGTGGCGACATTGACCTTTTTGCCCTTTGTGCTCAGCGCCTCTGTCGTGACCCTCACCAGTCTGGATTACTTGGGCTTTGGCCTTCCCATTGGCTCTCCTTCGCTGGGTGAATTACTCAAGCAAGGTAAGAACAATGTCCACGCGCCATGGCTTGGCCTGAGTGGTTTCTTTGTCGTGTCCCTGATGTTGAGTCTGATGGTCTTTGTCGGAGAGGCCGTGCGCGATGCCTTTGATCCGCGTAAAACTTTCGCGCAGGGAGATTCCTAATGCTTTGGCATCATTGTCCGGCCAAACACCCTGAAGCCACAGGACTCTCCAGGCCCATTGTCTCCGCTGGTAGCCTGCCAGCTAGGGAGGAGAATCGGGTATGAGCGGGTCATTGTTAAAAGTGCAGGACCTTCAAGTCGCCTTTCACAGCAACGGAAAAATTGCCGAAGTAGTGAGAGGAGTTAGTTTTGATATACAAGCTGGGCAGACGCTGGCCTTGGTGGGGGAGAGCGGTTCTGGTAAGTCGGTGACGGCACGATCCATTATGCGTTTGCTGCCATACCCGGCTGCCTCGCATCCGGGTGGTGAGGTATTTTTCAAAGGCGAACCTCTGCTGCGGGCCCCCGAGCGTCGCATGCGTCAGCTGCGCGGCGAGGGCATAGGAATGATCTTCCAAGAGCCTATGACTTCACTTAATCCGCTGCACACGATTGAAAAGCAAATCACCGAGGTGCTGCAAGTGCATAAAGGTATCGGCGGGCGTGCCGCGCGAGACCGCACCCTTGAATTGCTCGATTGGGTGGGTATTCGCGATGCCCAATCCCGCTTGGGTAGCTACCCGCATCAGCTCTCGGGAGGGCAGCGCCAGCGCGTGATGATTGCCATGGCGCTGGCCAACGAGCCAGAGCTATTGATTGCTGATGAGCCGACTACAGCCCTGGATGTGACCGTTGAGGTGCAGATACTCGATTTGCTTCAGGAGTTGCAAGCACGCTTGGGCATGGCGCTGTTGTTGATCACCCATGATTTGGCTGTGGTGCAACGTATGGCGGACAAAATATGTGTGATGCGCGACGGGGTAATAGTTGAAGCTGGTGGCAATGAGCAGGTGTTCCAGCGGGCGCAGCATCCTTACACCCAGCATCTGCTGGATGCTGAGCCGCAGGGGTCACCGGCCCCGCTGCCAGCCCAAGCGCCGGTCCAGCTAAAAGTGGAGCAGCTAAAGGTTCACTTTCCCATCAAAGGGGGGCTGTTTAAGCGCACGGTGTCGGTGGTCAAAGCTGTCGATGGCGCTGATTTTGAGCTGCGCGCGGGCGAGACATTGGGCGTTGTGGGTGAAAGTGGCTCGGGTAAGAGTACCTTGGCGCAAGCGGTGCTGCGATTGATCAGCAGTGAGGGCAGCGTTGCCTGGTTGGGAGATGATATACAAGGCTGGAAACAAAAAAATTTGCGACCCTTGCGAGCTGATATGCAGCTGGTGTTTCAAGACCCTTTTGGAGCTTTGAGTCCGCGTATGACAGTCGGGCAATTGATAGGCGAGGGTCTTGGTGTACATCAACCGCTGCTGAGTGAGCAGGAGGTGCGTGCGAAGGTGGCCAAGGCTCTACAAGACGTGGAGCTCGACCCTTCTTCTTTGTCGCGCTACCCGCATGAGTTCTCGGGTGGACAACGTCAGCGCATCGCCATTGCCAGAGCCATTGTGCTCGAGCCCAAGCTCATTGTGTTGGATGAGCCCACCTCGGCTCTGGACCGCTCCATTCAGTCGCAGGTGCTAGACCTACTACAACGACTGCAACGCGAGCGCGGGCTCAGTTATATTTTTATCAGCCACGATTTAAAAGTCGTTAGAACCTTGAGCCATCAGCTGTTAGTGATGCGGGCAGGTGAGGTTGTAGAGCACGGTGATGCGGACAAGATATTTAAACACCCCCGCAGTGAATACACTCTGCGACTGCTGCAGGCGGCATTTGAGCGGCAGAGCAGCGAGCACATAGCACTCTAATCGTATTCGGAGGTCTTCGACGGTGCATAAGCCCAGAATAACCCAGGTTAAAACACTAGCTACCTCGCGTTTGTTTGAAATACAAGCTGTGGATCTTCTCTTCAGTAACGGCAGCACCGCGCAGTACGAGCGAGTGTGCACACAGTTGGCAGGCGCCGTGTGTGTGGCAGCGATTGAAAACAACGAGGTATTGTTGATACGTGAGTATCAAGTGGGCACCGACCGCTACGAGTTAGTTCTGCCCAAAGGCGCTATCGATATGGGAGAGGAAGTACTCAGTGCGGCCAATCGCGAGTTGATGGAAGAGACTGGGCACGGAGCTAAGTCGCTGCAACTGATGAAGGTTATGGCCGTGGCGCCGGGCTACTTCAATCACCGCACGCACTTGGTCTTGGCCACGGGTCTCTACCCTCAGAGTGCTGAAGGCGACGAACCTGAACCTTTGGAAGTAGTACGGTGGTCGCTGGATG
>JBMYWE010000033.1:0-11635 GCA_049607125.1 Granulosicoccaceae bacterium
GGGAGTGGCACGCATATTCACTGTGTATTCTTCTGTCGCCCCCGACTAAGGCTTCGCCCCTCCTATCCGGCTGTCGATAACCCCATTGTTCGTAAAGAACATTTTCAAAAGAACAAGCTCTCACAGCAAATTTAGGAAGGCACACATGATCGTTTCCAAGAAAAAAACTCTGCTTTCGCTCGCCGTCGCCGGTCTGCTCAGCTCACCCCTCCAAGCGGCATCGGTCAGCGGCGCTATGGATCTCTCCGTCACCATGCCTGAGATCTTGGTTCTGTATCACTTCGACTCCGTCCAGATAGACCTCACCGACGCCAACAATCAAGCAGTAAGCGAGGGAGCGGCAGCCAATGTCACCATCGCTACTTCTGCAGCTCCGGCCACAGGCGCATTGAGCATTGACGGCACCACGCCAACTCTACCCGCTCAGGAAACCGTGACCGTCACTTTGACTGATGCGTGGGCTATCCGATCTATATCTTCAGCAGATGTTGAAGTTTCAGGCAGCATCGAAAACGCGACGCTCACACACACCACAGCCGCAACATCCACCATCGGTGTGTCTAACCTCAGCTTGGAAGCCGGCGGGAGCACGGGTGCTGCAGTCACGCTTGCACCGCAATGGGCTGTACAAAAAGGTAACATTAGCTTTGATCTAAGTTTAGCCACTGCTTCACACGCCGGAACCTACACCAGTGGAGGCACAACGGACACATTCTTGCTTACGCTAACGGGTAACTAAACCCACCTGCCGTACAGGCACTAAGCGTATGTTTGAAAAGTTAAGCACCACGGCACTGGCACTTACTCTTTTGAGTGCCAGCGTCTCACTCCAGGCCGCAGAGCCACCCCCAGCTCAGCTTGGTATTTCGCCGCCACGTATCGATCTTGAACTCGATCGCCCGGTGAAAAATCAATCGATCACCATCTATAACTACAGCGACAAAGCGAAGACAATCGACCTAGAGTTGATCAATGTCTCTTCGATTCCCGGTGGCAAGACCATCGCCCCGGGTCCGCAAACACTCAGCCGCTGGACGCTATTTAACCCCAAACGCTTTACCGTTGAACCGGGCAAGTCTCAGACCGTGCGGATGTCTATACGGCCTCGCACCAAGCTCCAGTCCGGCAAGCGTTACGGCATACTCAGCATCCGACAAGACATGGAAGGCCAAGGCAACACAACGCAAGCCAAAGACGGTGAGCTGACGGTCAGTATCGGATCTAGCTACGGATTACCCGTTATCGTCGACGTCCGTTAGTCGCGCCATGTTTAGCCTTCGCAGAGACGCCCTCCCCTACTTACTGGTCTGGACACTTCTGTCCAGCACCGGGGTATCGGCTGCGCGAATCTCGGACGCTGAACTCATTTTTGCGGGCTTGTATATTAATGATGAAGAGCAAGATGGTGCAGACCTCTACACACAACACGACACCTATTGGGTCCTCCTCGATCAACTCGCCCAGTGGGTGGATATCCAAGTAGATCACACAGGTGACACTTTAAAAGTCATCACCCCTCTGGGAAGCTCAACACTTGCTAAAAACCAGCTGCGCGATATGCCCGAGGGATTGCATGTCGACATCAATACCCTCTCGGAGCTGGGTATTAAGGCAATTTTTGACCAAAACGCTTATGCCTTAGTTTTGTATGCGCCTTGGGTCGGCCAAGCACCACCGACAGCGGCGCTAAATCAACCCCCGCAAAAACCACAGTACCTGCCCAAAAGCGCGGGTTTAACTCGCTTGTATAATCGGCTGGACGCAAGCCATAGCGAAGATACCTCAACCACTGGGCTGTACAGTGACGCCCTAGGCCACATGGCAAATGGCGTCTGGGGCCTACAAACCACCACCAATGACCAACAAGAAACTCAGCTTAGCCAACTGCACTGGCACACTTTTAACCGCAACGCCACGCTTCGACTTGGTACGGCAAAAACAAGCCCTGGCCCTCTACTAGAGTCAACAGACTTTGCGGGATTCCAGCTGGGCTACAGTAACCACAATATCCACAACCACTTGGCAGCCAATCACTCGGTCAGCAGACAGATGTTTGTGGACGACGCCGCTTACTCACATGATATTAGTGGCGCGGGTCCCAAGGGTGGCATTGCGGAACTCAGACTCAACGACCGCCCTATCGCAAGGGTTCGCATTGCACTCGATGGACGATTTTTATTCCAGAGGCTACCGATCACTCAGGGCAATACAGACCGCGTTGAAGTAGCACTGTATGAGTATTCCCTGGCTCAACCTCCCATCGAGGTGATCAACTACACCACCGCCAGCAAACCACGCGCGGTCAGCACCCGAGAAGTGATGATCACCGCAGGTTTTGGTGCACAGGGTTCGACTCTAGAAGACTCCGCAGAAGACGGCGAACAAACCAGTTACGGTTCATTGCGATACGGTATCAGCAACTTTTTAACGCTAGAGGCAGCTGCCCAACAGCAAGCCGAAAAGGACACCAGTTGGTATCTGGGCATGATTGCCTCTCTTAACCACAATCTGGCCACCTCTATCGGGGCAGCCCGTGCGGGTGAGAGCGAGAACATCGGGGCTGAGGTCTGGGGGGATTGGCAATCTCTGAAAGCAAGCTACCGAGGCAACCGCGAAATCGACACGTCAACGGAAGAGAGAGAGAAAAATCAAGAGCTGTCGATACGCTGGGACCTCAACAACAACTTTAGCTTGGTCACACGTGGGCTAAAAAAAGAGCGTGACGGAGTAACCGAAGAAGAGTATTTAGCCCCAGGCCTTGATTGGAAGATTACGCCTCGTGCCAATTTTTCGATACAGCCGATTAATGCAGATGACTACAACGCTAGACTGTCTCTTCGAAGCGCGCACAACGATGTCAACATACAACTTAGGTCTTCCCGCGAGGAGATGGGCGTCGGCACGCAGTATGCGATCAATGACGCCTTTAGTTTAGCTGCCGACTACGCTTTAAAAAGTGACACGCGAATCATCAGCGCAGCGGCCAGTTATCGCCCGCGGCATAACAACGATAGCGTGTTGTCAGCCCAGGTCAGCCAACAAGACCGTCAACTGGGGTATGCCTTTTCATGGCGCCAAAAGCTCAGCCCAAGAACTCAATTCAACTTCAATTACCACCGCCAACTGGTCGACAACGACGCCCTGCTGGAAAACTTAGAGCTCGATAGTCAAGAATCGGTTGGCTTGTCGATCGAGTCTGAGCTCTGGCTCTCCCCGGGATCAGGCTGGCGCGGCATCGGCTTGAAAACCAACAGTACCCACGGTGCACTCCATGCACGCTTGTTAGATGCCAACGGCGAAGAGCTTGACCTACCCAACGCTAGCCTGAAGATCGAAGAAGCCAACGCCTTGATGAGCAGGAATCAAAACGGTCAAAAAGTCCTCACAGGCCTTGAACCAGGTGACTACAACGTCAGCCTATTGGCCGATGGACTTCCGATTGAGTACGAGAGCAATGCCACCAAATATCGCGTGCGTGTAGCCCCTGCAACAACAACTAAATTGGACATCACGCTACAACCCCACTACGGTATCTCAGGCCTATTGACTATTGCGGGCCACCCCGCTCCCTACAGCTGGGTGGAGATCTGGCGAGACGGAGAAAAAGTCTCCAGAAACAAGACAGACGGCTACGGGTACTATCAGGCGTCTGGGCTCCAGCCAGGCCAATATGAATTGCGCTACAAAGACACCATTAGATCAGTGCAGCTTGTGGATGACTTTGTCTTCGATATGGATTTGGCTGCCACCGGAGACGTACCAAAAACCCGCGCTTTAGACATTGAGAGCTCTACTCCGCTCCTAGACGATGACACGGCCAAGGTCCCCGCCACGTCAGCCTTGCTAGCAGAACATACTGCAACTGAAAATTCTTATAGAGAAATACCAGCCACCATATTGGGCATTGGAACCAAACTACCCAATGGTCTGGGCGGCCGTATTTATTACAACGGCGAGCCTCTATCGCACACTCGAGTTGTCTTGCAACATCGAGGTAAAAAGCTCGCTTCAGTCACGAGCGACAGCTACGGTTATTACTCCTTTCACCATCTACTCGAAGGGGAATACCAAGTTCTAGTTAACGGATTGAGCCTGAGCTTCAATGTGGGAAAACAACGCACCTACGACGCCCATATTTATTTGCAAAGCCACGCAGCTGCCAGCGCGCCGGAGCTACAGCCATGAACATATCCAGCAAGGCACTTCCACTATTCTTTATACTGATATCCAATGCGCTCTATGCTGGCAATGCCTATCAGTGTTCAACAACCTTACCGGTAGATTCACTGCACAATCGCAGTGGCTGGTATGTTGGTCACTACACCCCTGAAACTGGGAGCTATAGCGCCAGTATCGGTTCCACTCAAACTTTGCAGGTCAACGCAGATGCACTGATCAATACAGCAGTCTCCCCGCATATTTGGGCACAACAAGCCTCCGGCGGTGGCCAAGCGCGACTGCCCAGCGGCTCGATCAATCTCAGCCTACCAAATGAAGCTTCGGTATCAAGCAACCTCGTCGGGCTCAATACCATCGCACCCTCATGGCAAAACGGTCCAGGAGATACGCAATGGCCTCAAGCCACGGTGCAAGGTGCGATGCACGCGTTGATCATTCAGCGCAATCACCTCAAGAGAAACGCTGGCTCGGCCCGACGCAGTCACGCCATAAGCTTCGCCCAAGAGTACTTTGAATACCGACTGGTGGGCTCGAGTGATAACACCGTCGACGGAGTTAACCGAGGCCAGCTATTATTAAATGGGCAGGCTCTAGAAGTGGAGCTGATCACTGAATATCTCGCCCCTGCAGGCTGGGGTGACAATGACTATTGTTGGCGGCTTTTCAATAACAACAATGGCTATAAAGGTTTCGAAGTTCAGATGCGTCCCGTGCTCTACGTGTTGGGACAAAACCTGAGCCTGATCGGCGACATTCCGGACATAGCAGGCGACTATACCGGCACAATAGAGCTCGCCTATGATGCTCTGCCCACCAGCCGCCCCGTTTACTAGCGCAGCTTATCCAGTTCAGCCATCACCAGCTGCTGAACATCGGCCAAGATAACCTTGGCCATAGCGTTGCGCGGTAGTGCCTCGCAAAAAATCACATGCCGCGGGTGTTTAAAGCGTGCGAGCTCGCCCTCAAAGCAAGCGAGCAGTGACTGCTCTGTAATAGACGCGTCTTCGCGCACCACTACGGCCACGGGCACCTCACCCCAGCGCGGGTGTGCATGCCCTACCACAGCCACTTCGCGCACCCCAGGCTGAACTCGAAGCAACCGCTCGATCTCTGCGGGATAGATATTCTCCCCCCCCGAGATCACTACGTGTTTGAGCCGATCAGAGAACCAGAACAACCCCCGCGCGTCACGCCTTGCCACATCCCCTGTTCTAAACCAACCGTCTACCAATGCCAAGTCCGTGGCCTCGGGGTTGTTCCAATAGCGCTGTAGCACATTCTCGCCAGACACCCATATCTCACCGTGCTCCTCAACGGCGACATCTTGGCCCGTCTCATCCACCAGTCGGACAGAGCACCCGAGTCCGGCATACCCAATGGCACCAACTGTTTCATATGCCATCTCTGGACGCTGATACATAGCAATAGGTGAAGTTTCAGTGGCTCCGTAGATCTGGATCACCGGGATACCGCTGGCGTGTACGGCCTCGATAAGTTGGGTGGGTACATCGGTGGAACCTATTGAAACAACTCGCAGGCTGCGTTTGTCTATCTGTGACCACATCTCATGCTCAACTAGAGCCTGCAGTATGGTCGGCACAGAATTGGTGAGACTCACCTGGTGACGCTCAATCGCATGCAAAACGTCGGCGGGGTCAAATTTGGGCTTTAATACCACTGTCGCCCCGCATGCAAGTGCAGGCGTCATCTGTATATTCATTCCCCCCACGTGGAATAGAGGCAGAAAGTTGAGAATGACATCGGTAGAACGCATGTCGTAGGCGTGTTGCGCCATACGTGCATTACAGCGTAGCGCCCCTTGCCCCAGGACGGCACCTTTAGGGGAGCCGGTGGTGCCCGAGGTATAGACGATCAGCAGATCACTATCAGCAAAGGAGCTGGGCCGCGTGAGCTTTTGCGGCAACACACCAAGACGCTGCTCTGCAAGGCTGCCTTGACTCTCAATAGGCACCGCCGTGCAACGCGCAGACAGGCTCGCCACCAGTGACTGCGCCAGCGACTCATAGTGTCTATCGTGAAGTAAAACGGTTGGCTCACAGTCGTTGAGAATATGTTGCAGCTCTGGCTCTGCCAAGCGCCAATTGAGCGGCACGAAGATCGCCCCTATCTGAGCACAAGCGAACAACACCACCACCTGCTCCGGGTGGTTTGCCGCCAGTACCGCAACTCTATCTCCGTGCCTAAGACCCCAACGCTCGGTCATCAACGCGGCACTCTGACCCACGCGACGCGACAACTCGACATAGCTTATATTTTCTCCCTCGAAGTGAATCGCCGTCTTTTCGGGAGTGTGCTGAGCGTGGCTGTCAATCCACTGGGCTATGTTCATTCGTCTTCTTCGCCATGCTCGTAGAGCGCGGCCTTACCCAGCATGTCTAAACAAAGCTCGGCGGTCCAAGGCAACATTAAAGCCCCACATCGGCTATCGCGATACAACCTTTCCAGAGGAAGAGAGCGCAGCATCGATTGCCCACCACAGGTACGAATGGCTAATTGCGCTAGCTCGTTGGCATTTTCCATCACAGTGTACTGCGCAGACCAAGCCCGCATCAAACTGTCTTTAGACGGGTTTGGACGGGCCTCGCTGATCATCTGAAACCACAGTGCCTTGGTTTGATCGAGCATAACGCGCATCTGTGCGACAGCCATTTGCTTGGTCGGGTACATCCGCCGTTTAACCGGCCCGGCCCCATCCTGCTCGCCGCGCAAGTAGCGCACTGTAAAATCGTAACAGGCTTGCGCTATACCCATATACGTAGGTGTTAAGGTGGTAAACATATGCGGCCACTGTTTGGCCGCCTGAAAATATACTCCACGCGGCATCAATTGCGCGTCATGGGGCACAAACACATTATTAAAAATTAGCGTACGCGACACCGTGCCACGCATGCCGAGTGGATCCCAAGGCCCCTCTACCGAGACGCCTTCAGCATCAGCGGGTATTGCCAAGTACATGGTATTGCGACGCGAGGGCTTTTCATCTTTGTTTTGCAACTCTGTACAGAGCGCACCGTAGTAATCGGCATGGCCCGCCAGCGAGGCAAATATTTTTTTACCGTTGACTATCCAGCCGCCCTCGGTGGCCAACGCCACTGTACCAAAGGCCGCGTGGCCCGCGGCAGCAGCTCCACCCTCAGAAAACGGCTGGGCGTAAATCGCGCCTTGCTCAAGTATGCGTTTATAGTGCACTTGACGCTTGGCCTGATGCGCTTCGCGTTGATCTGACTCCATGTCCAGTTGATCAGCCAGTGATCCGGTCCAAAGGCAAGAACTCACGTGCATATTGAAGGTGAGCGCCGTCGCTCCACAATAGCGACCAATCTCTGCAGCTGCCAACATATAGGTTTTCAAATCTGCACCCTCACCGCCTTGCTCAGCTGGGACGCAAATACCCAAGAGTCCTGCCTCATGCAAGTCCTTGTAATTGGCCGTGGGGAAGCTCGCCTCTCGATCAAATTGCGCCGCTCTCGCGACAAACTTAGCACTGGCGAGCTCGCGAGCGCGAGTGCAAAGATCAGCTTGTTGCGCGGTCAGATTCCATTGATCTGGGACAAACATCGGGATATCAACGTGGCTCATACTAGCTCTCCAATAAAAGACTCGATCAAGGCGTTGCACTGTGGCGCCGCCTCGAGGTTTATCAGGTGGCCGGCCTCTTCAATACAGTGATATCGGGCATTGGGCAGCTTGTCGGCCATCTTCTGCATCGTGCGGGCAGGGGCATTTCTGTCTTCGCCGCCAGATATCAATAAGCATGGCGCATCAATGTTGGTCAGGTCTGCACGCCGATTGAAGGTGACTAGGCATTCGATTGTCGCGCGATAGGCCGCCGCCGAGACTTCGCTCATCGACTGCGTAGCAGCAGCTACCACCTCGGCACTAGCCGTACTGCCGACTATCTGAGGCACAAAATCTACCGCTAAGCTTGGCAGTGTCGCCCCTGCATCTAAAGGGGCTAGGCGTGCCTTGAGAAACTGCTGTTTAAAAGCTTCATCACGCCCACCAAACGATGGCGTGGTGCCGATAAGCACCAGCGCCTGCACGCGAGCTGGATAGCGCGCGGCTAATTCTAACGCCACCATCCCGCCTATAGACTGACCCACAAATACCGCTTTTTCCAAACCGAGCTCATCCAATGCATCAACTGCACAGCGCGCCAAGGATTCAAAACTCATGGCTTCCAGAGGTTCAGACCCCCCGTAGCCCGGCATATTCCAAGCAATTACTGCCTGCTTTCCTGAGAAGAACCGCAACTGCGGCTCAAAGCTCGCGGTGTTCCCGCCGATGCCATGCATGCAAAAAACAACCGGGTCTAATCCATCACGTTGATCAACTTCTAGACCGGTGCTTAACTTTTTCAAAGCAAAGCCCCTTCACTGACGACCTGCTCGCCATCCAAGGCAATAGTGCACCCCATCATGGGCAAGTCAAAGTGGCCATCCGTGTAGCGCTCGGCAAACTCATTGGCGCCGGTAGAGTAGAGAAAATTGCCCGCTAGCGCACGCAGTTCAGTGCCATTGCTCTCGCGCTGATCGTAACAACACAGCGCTTCGTAGCGCGCTGCAGGGTTTAGACCCCAGCCCACATGGCTGGTGGCATAGGCATTGACGTCGCCGAAACTTTTAAAGTAGTCACGCATCAGGCGTGCATCGAGGCCAGAGCCACCCACGGATTTGACAAAGTCATCTTCGATGTCAAATACCACTTCGCTTTCGAAGTAGCGTTTAAAGCTAAGGTTTAGGTCGCCGGCTTGAAAGACCAAACGCCCGCGCACTGAGGCCGCTTGTGGAAAACTGACCACAATTCCACCGGGCCAATGCGCCAGAGTACCGGGGCGGTCCGTCCAGCCCCAGACACCCACCGTAGAAGCTCCCTGCATCTGCACCACGAGGTCAGTACCGGCATCACTTTGCACCGTCATTTGGCTAGCGGTTTTACAAAGCTTCACGGCTTCGCGCACCCGGTCTTTGACTGCGAGGTCTGGCAGCAACCTAGCGAGAGCTTCCGGGTGCTCATTGGATACATTGAGAATGCGGGCCCCCCCACGCAGTATCTCGCCGGTTTGAGGTGCGTGCATCAGCCCCTCTACGGTCAAGTCCACAATAAAATCAGCAGCGGCTAAAGCGGACACAACGGCGTGTTGCCCTGTCAGAGCTCGGCTGGCACCGCTAGAACGAATAATGGGACCTGCCGCGGGTGCGGGCGATGGCACGCGCAGCTGGTAATAGTGCGCGCCGAGACGGGCCAGAGCCAACTCACTGAGCGAGACGTTCAGCGCTCGACTGTGCGTTTCTGTGAGTAGCACTACCTGCTCTTCTGGCCGCACCTTACACAGGGCAAAAACCTGTTCAAAAGCATCGATCCAATGTGGGTCTAGGGTTTCAGACAACATGCTGCGCTCGCCTCGAAGATGCATCAAAATGCAGTTTTACGCCAATTTATCTGCATATGCAAATATTCCATTTGCATTAAAAATCAGGTATCAATAGCACATGAGTGAATTCAGCCAAGATTATCTGCACTATCTTCTGGCGCAAACCAGCGCCGCCGTTAGCGAGACCTTTCACGCCAAACTGGCCTCTCAGCGCATTCCGGCAGGCGAGTGGCGAGTGCTCGCCAGCTTGCATCCCGATCTAGAACTCAGTGTTGGTGAGCTAGCCAAAGAGTGCCTAATCAAACCTTCTACACTCTCTCGCACTCTAGATCGCCTCGAGAGCAACAAACTACTGGCACGGGAACACACCCACCTCGATCGCAGACAGGTGCGGGTTGGGCTAACCACAAAAGGGAGGGTGCTCGCGTGCAAGCTCATAGAACAAGCTCGGGAGCAAGAGCAACTTTTTCTTAAGAACTACAGCGCTGAGGATATCGCTCGGCTGAAAACACTTTTGCGGGAACTGACAGCAAGAGCCACAAAACCCGATTAGGCGGACTCATTCGGCTCAACGTGCCGACTAAGGAGCCGCCATTGCTCTGCAGAAGCTGGCACAATGGCTTTTTGCGGCTGGTACACTCGCGCCAACTGCAAACGTCGAGCGAGCAATTCGGCCATTTTATCTATGGCCCGGTCTTCACGAGAAGTACTGCACCACAGCTCTTCGTAGCTCTCCCTTGCCGCTCTGACATCGCCGCGATGAAAATATTGCAAGCCCCTTGCTATCATCCAGGCTTTACGGCAATAAGCCGCATCGGGGTGACCAATATCGGCGGCCAAGCCAAGTAGTTTATCTATCTCCCCAAGATCAGGTTTGCTTTCTGAGAACTCGGTGAAAGCGGCAAACACGGGTGTTAAAAACTGATTAAAGCGGAAGGCACTTGATCGACCAGTTTCCAGTTTTAGGTTTTGCCGCGCGTACCCCTCCTTGAGGTATCGCCCACCAGTCCCCGCCAGACGATTAGAATTGAGTACAAAAAAAGAGGCGCGATCGATCGCAAAGTCATCTCCAGACTCAATCGCCTGGTTGTAGGCCAAATACGAAAACTCGGCGGCGAGAAAATGCTGCTCGAATCGGTTACAGGTAAATGCCGCTTCGATCAGCATATTGCTGGAAACCTCGACATTCTGACTACGCAACCAATCTAGATGCTGCACCAACGCCCCTACGGCTAGGTCTGCTCGATCGGACCAAATATGTCGATTGACGTCAGCACAATAGGCTTCTATTGTCAGCGCCAGATGTTCGTCACTGAGAACCGAAAATAAACTTTCGCGAACCGATTCTATGTCATCGGCGCTGTTGATAACTGCCAGACGCAAACGCGCAATAAGCGTGGAAATGAGCTTGGCTTTCGATATATTTTTGATTTGCAGAAAGCCGTCTACTGCAGAGAATACCGGCCTATAACCGTACTCAAAAACAATGGCATCAAAGCGCAAGAAGAATTCACCAAAGTTTCCGGCGTCCTTGCCCAGCTCGGTATCACTCAGCAAATCGATCACATCGAAATGCAGCTTTACATTTGGCCCTAGCTCCCTCTGGACACTATTCACCTGCGACTCTCGCTTAGCGAAAAACTTAGCCCAAGCTGCGCTCCCACCTTTCTACAAAAAGGAACGCATCTTCCCTAGAAATCTAAATATCCAAAGAGTCTTGCATAGTGCGCAAGCCATAACAATGTGCAACAACGCGACAACAAAAGATATTTCAAGTTATTTGCTGGCAAAACAGAATGTACAGTAGAGATGCTTTGTAGAATGAACGCTGCAACCGAAGCCTGTTGTTCAGGGCTGAAAGTGGGCCAGTCCTGTGCGTTAATGTCAACGAGTCAGCTGCAAGCTAGCCTCAGTTGAGCAACTATTGTACTGCTCAACTGAAGCGTCTTAGGCCATCAACTGGCGAGATCCGATCTTCAGCACCGACAAGTAGCGACGCTAGGCGGCCTGGGGAAGGTCTAAGGTGCCCTCGTCGAGCGCATCTAGAAGCTTACCTACCCG
>JBMYWE010000034.1:0-11482 GCA_049607125.1 Granulosicoccaceae bacterium
GGCTCGAACAGTGCAGCGGCCTAGCAAGCTGTCCCGAGGGCTGGCCAGATCTACTGCTCGATCCGCAGACCAGCGGAGGACTATTGGCTGCGATACCACCGGAACAAGTGCAGAAACTACAAGAGACCTGCGCAGATTTTGTGGTGATAGGGCAAATTGTCGAAGCGGCGCAATCGGCCGTGCTCATCAATAACTCAGTCTAAAAGCTACACATGTGCGCGCCCTTTGCCCCAGTGAACTCTAGGCCGAATGGATTAATTACAGAACCCCAGCTCCCGTTTGGGCATACCCCTTGTATACGATAGACACAGAAATGCGTCTAAATAACAGCAAAGCGGCTTGGATGCAGACAAATGCTTTGCAAGCTTTGGTTACAAGCCAAATTTACTCTATATGATATTGTCATGCGGTTGTGAACAACCGAGAGGCGGCAGAGTTTCGCCGCATCGCGGGCCGCCGAACTGTGTTCCCCCCTAGACTCAACAATCACTATTTGCAAGGATTCTAGACTATGCGTTTTCTCTCTGAACGACCCTATCTCATCTCTTTGATGCTGATAGTCTTGGTTGTTGCTTGGCTTTTTATGCCACAGATCGAAGAGCAAGGAGTAGACACGGATGCCACTCAAGCAACGGGGAAGCCACTGCAAAAAGTGCAGGTTCGCAGCCTGTCTTCGCAGACTACCGAGCTCGAACTGGTGTTCACCGGGCGCACCGAACCAGATTTGCAAGCCAATATAGCGTCCGAGCTGGATGGGCTATTGGTTGCCTATAATGCCGAGCGCGGCAGCTACGTCAAAAAAGGCGAGCCCATCGCCGAGATAAACAAAGGCAGTCTAGAGGCGGCGCTAGCCAGCGCCAAAGCGGAACAGAGCAGCGCATCGGTGGAATACAAAGCGCAAGCCAGCCTGGTTAAGCGCGGCCTCAATGCTCAGAACGCCAAGGCGATTGCCTACGCTGCACTGCAAGCGGCCAATGCTCGGGTGCAACAAATGCAAGCAGAGCTAGACAAGGCCAATGTACTCGCCCCCTTCGACGGACTGGTGGCCGACCACCATGCCGAGGTCGGCGACTTCATGAGTGTCGGCAAACCACTGGCCACCCTGATCAACCTAGACCCGATTCGCGTCGTGGGTGATGTGGCCGAGCGTGATATCAACGAATTCAAGTCGGGCGACAAGGCCACGGCGGTGATGCTCAACGGCGAGCAGGTCGAGGGAGAAGTCACTTACATCTCGCCCTTTGCCGATGAAAACACACGTACTTTCCGGGTGGAGATCACCTTGCCCAACGCCAATACCGAATTGGTGGCCGGAATGACCGCACAAGTTAAAATCCCCTTGCGCAGCTCGGCGGCCTACAAAATTTCACCCGCGCTGCTCACCCTGAACGCAGAGGGTGATATACAAGTGGCATCGGTCGACGTCCACAACAAGGTTGTCTTGCACGATGTAGATATCGTACGCAGCGAGACAGACGGTATTTGGGTCAGCGGCTTGCCAGCTGAAACCCGCGTTATCACCCTCGGCCAGGGTTTTGTGTACGACGGTGATTTAGTCGAGCCCATTGAAGAGAGTTCTATCAAAGCAGCCAGCGCCGAAGCTGGCGAATAATCGAGCACCGCGCTGATGAATTCATTGATAAGTACTGCCGTTGATCATGCTCGTACCGTGCTGATGGTGCTGGTGTTGTTATTGGTGACTGGCACCATGACTTACATCAACATCCCCAAGGAAGCCGACCCCGACGTCGATATCCCGATAATCTACACCAGCGCCCACTTAGAAGGTGTCTCTCCTCAAGATTCAGATCGCATGCTGGTCAGGCCACTGGAAAAAGAACTCGAGACCATCGAGGGCGTTAAAAAAATTACTTCGGTGGCCTACGAAGGCGGTGCAAACGTCACCTTGGAGTTTGACGCCGGCTTCGATGCCGATAGCGCACTTGATGACGTGCGCGAGGCAGTGGATAGAGTAAAGGGCGATCTGCCCGAGCAAGCAGACGACCCAACGGTACATGAAGTCAATTTGTCTAAGTTTCCGCAGCTGGTGATTGGCCTAGCAGGTCCGGTGCCCGAGCGTACCCTCTACGCCATCGCCGACAACCTCAAAGACGAGCTGGAATCTATACCCGGGGTGCTCGAAGCTGAGATCAAGGGTAAGCGCGAAGAGATGGTCGAGATTATCGTCGACCCGCTGGTGCTCGAGAGCTACAACATTACCCAGGCCGATCTGTTCAACGCGGTGGGCCGCAACAACGAACTCGTGGCCGCCGGCGTACTGGATTCGGGTGTCGGGCGGTTTTCACTCAAAGTGCCCGGCATAATTGAAACCGCGCAAGAGCTTTTTGATCTGCCGCTGAAATCCGTCGGTGGCCGCGTAGTGCGCATGAAAGATGTCTCCGAAGTGCGGCGCGTCTACAAAGACCCTGACAGCTTCGCCCGTGTTGGCGGCCAGCCCTCTGTGACACTCGAAATTAAAAAACGCACCGGCTCCAATATTATTGCCACCATCGACGAGAGCAAGGCACGCATCGCCGAGATGCAAAAAACTTGGCCCGTCTCGCTCGAAGTGTCCTATTTCAGCGATCGCTCGCTCGAGATTCGCGACATGCTCAAAGACCTGCAAAACAATGTACTCAGTGCGGTCTTGCTGGTAGTGATTGTCGTTATCGCCGCGCTCGGTGTGCGCACCGCAGGCTTGGTGGCCGTCGCCATTCCCGGGTCCTTTGTGATCGGCATGCTGGTGATCGACATGCTTGGCTTAACCGTCAATATTGTGGTGCTGTTTTCACTGATTATGGCTGTGGGTATGTTGGTCGACGGCGCCATTGTGGTCACTGAGTTCGCCGACCGGCGCATGCTGGCAAATACGCCTAAGCGCGATGCCTACAAGCAAGCTGCACAGCGCATGGCCTGGCCCATCATCGCCTCCACCGCTACCACGCTCGCGGCCTTTATGCCACTGTTGTTTTGGCCGGGCATCATGGGACAGTTTATGAAATACCTGCCCATCACACTCATTGCCACTTTGTCGGCCTCGCTATTGATGGCTCTGATTTTTGTGCCCACTATCGGTGGTTTGATCGGAAAAACTCGCCCTATAGGCGATGACGCAAGGGCAAACATGGCCAACGCCGAAAACGGCAATATGCTAAAAATCACCGGTTTTACTGGCTACTATGTCCGCTTGCTGTCTTGGGCGGTGCGTTTTCCTGGATCTATCCTGCTGTTGGTTGTCGCGCTTTTATTTACCGTGGGAGTCGCCTACAGCAAGCTGGGCAAGGGCACCGAGTTTTTCCCCGATGTAGAGCCCACCCAGGCGGTGGTCACTCTGCTCGCCCGTGGTGATTTGGCGGTGCGCGAGCGCGATGCCATTTTACGCCGTGTGGAAAATGAAATACTCAAAGTCTCGGAAATTCGTACGGCCTACGCCGTCACCCTACTCGACGAAGACGACAAAATTGCGTCTATCAATCTAGAGTTTGAAGATTGGGATAAACGCGATCGGCGCGTTGACGAAGTACTCAGCCAGCTGCGACTGCTCGACCAAGTAATACCTGGCTTGCATTTAGAGGTGCAAAAACAAGACGCGGGTCCCGGCGGAGATCAAAAACCAATCCAACTCGCATTTAGCTCGGCCGACCCTGAGCTGAGCAAAGAAGCCGTGCGCACCGCTCGCCGCTGGATGGAAACCAAAGGCGGGTACACCGATATCGAAGACAGCCTGCCGCTACCCGGGATAGAACTCGCCGTCGTACCCAACCGAGAAGAAGCAGGTCGCTATGGCGCAGATATCTCCAGCATCGGTACCTTTGTGCAATTGGTGACGTCAGGAGTAAAACTCTCCACCTACCGACCGGATAACTCCAACGAGGAGCTCGACATTCGTGTGCGATTTCCGCCAGAGCAACGCCACCTCTCCCAACTGGAAGACTTGCGTATCTCTACCCCTAACGGCTATGTGCCATTGGGGACCTTTGCCACTATAGAAGCACAACAAAAGGTGACGCAGCTCAAACGTCTGGACGGAAACCTAGTCTATCGACTCAAGGCTGGCCCACTCCCACGTGAAGGGGAGGAAGTCGTCAACCTCGGTCAACTTGCCAACCAACGCTTGGCCGAACTGCACGACGCGGCAGAAGAGATTGGTATCGACCCCCGTGTCACTGTGTTGTTTGAAGGACAAGACCAAGATCAGCAAGAGTCACAGGAGTTTCTCGCCAACGCCATGATGGTGGCTCTGTTTATCATGGCCATCATTTTGGTGACACAGTTTAATAGTTTTTATCAGGCCTTATTAGTGCTCACTGCCGTGGTTCTCTCACTTGGAGGCGTGTTTATCGGCCTTTTAATCACTGGCGAAGCCTTTGGCATCATCATGAGCGGCGTAGGAGTAATTGCCCTAGCCGGTATCGTGGTCAACAACAATATCGTATTAATCGATACCTTTAACGTCATGCGCGCTGAAGGAAGATCAACCTACGAGGCGGTACTGCGCACCGGTGCTCAGCGCTTACGCCCCGTACTTTTGACCACCATCACCACTGTCTTGGGGCTGATGCCAATGGTGCTCAAAATGAACATTGATCTATTTGGCCAAGAAATTAGTTTTGGGGCACCTTCTACCCAGTGGTGGAGTCAATTGGCTACGGCTGTGGCGGGCGGACTGACCTTCTCTACCATTCTAACCCTCGTACTCACGCCTTGTTTGCTCGCCTTTACTGCGACAGCCAAAGAGAAGAAACTGTATCGCCGCCAACACAACCAACGTATCGCTCAAGTGGCGAACACATCTAGACAGGCCAAGCCAAACCCTAACTAGTTCACGACACCCTACAGTTATACAAGGGCGTCAGAAGCAGATCGGCTACACTTTGTGCCGACTGGGATGGCGAAATTGCTTGCGCATTGATAACTGCTTTTAGGTAGAGCAAATGACCAGCTGGACAACACCGTGCGGCGCTGTCTTTTGCATCAAAGGTAACAGTAGTCCAGCTCTGCCATTTAAATCTTGCATGAGCTCTCTCACTATTTCGCTTGGCACTTTGCTTCACCTCCTTTAGCCTGCAATGCACGTGGATACATACCATCGTGCGGCAGCGCCGCGAAACCAAGGTGAACAATCAAATGAAATTGAAGCACTCTATCCTAGCTGGTGCCGTAGCACTGGCATTGTCTTTTAGCGTTCAAGCCGCTGATATAAAAATAGCCTACGACGCCGACCCGGTCTCACTGGATCCACATGAGCAGCTGTCGGGTGGCACGCTACAGCTCTCGCACATGACTTTCGACCCGCTGGTTCGTTGGGCGAGCGATCTCTCGTTCGAACCCAGACTTGCAGAGAAGTGGGAGCGAATCGATGAGAACACCATGCGCTTTACTTTGCGCAAGGGTGTTAAGTTCCACTCGGGCAATGAAATGACCGCCGACGATGTTGTCTGGACATTTGATCGATTGAAGAATTCGCCGGATTTCAAAGGCATTTTTGCTGTCTTTAGTGGCATGAACAAAGTCGATGATTACACTGTAGATTTGGTCAGCACAAGTCCCTTTCCCTTAGTGCTCAACAATGCCACCTATATCTTTCCCATGGACAGCAAGTTCTACTCAGGTGAAGATGAAAACGGCAAAGACAAGGGCGAGTTAGTCAAGCACGGCGATTCTTTTGCCTCACGACAGCTCTCCGGCACTGGTCCCTACATTGTTTCCAGCCGCGAGCAAGGCGTGAAAGTTGTGTTTGAACGCTTTGCCGATTATTGGGACAGCAACTCTCCGGGCAATGTCGACAAAATCACGCTAACTCCGATCAAGGAAGACCCCACCCGTGTCGCCGCCCTACTCTCTGGTGATGTCGACTTCATTGCACCTGTACCCCCCAACGATCACGCCCGTATTGAGAAAAGCGACAAAGCGGATTTGATCACCATGGCCGGTACACGCATGATCACTTTCCAAATGAACCAAGATCGCCGTGAGGAATTTAAAGACGCGCGTGTTCGCAACGCCATTGTGCATGCGATCAACAACGAGGGTATCGTCAAAAAGATCATGAAGGGCTTTGCTACAGCCGGCGGTCAATTTAGCCCAGCCGGATACCTGGGTCACAACGAAGCACTCACGCCGCGCTACGACCTTGAAAAAGCCAAGGCTTTGATGGCAGAAGCTGGCTACGCCGATGGTTTTAGCATCACCATGATGGCACCGAACAACCGCTACGTGAACGATGAGAAAATTGCCCAAGCGGTGGCTTCTATGCTGGCCAAGATCAATATCAAAGTTGATCTAAAAACCATTCCTAAAGCACAGTACTGGCCCGCTTTCGATGAGCGCCAAGCGGATATGATGATGATTGGCTGGCACTCAGACACCGAAGACACCAACAACTTTTTCGAGTTCTTGAGCGCTTGTGTGGACAAGGAATCTGGTCTCGGACAGTACAACAGTGGCAACTACTGCAATCAAGAAGCTGATGCGCTGATGGTTGCTGCCAACGCAGAAACTGACCCAGGAAAACGTGCGGAGATGATGCAGCAAATAGAAGCTATGCTCTATGATGACGCGGCCTTTGTACCGCTTCACTGGCAAAATCTCGCCTGGGCATCGGCCAAAAATGTGAAGGCTGCGCCAGTCTTAAACGCGATGAATTTCCCCTACCTAGGCGACCTAGTCGTCGAGTAAGAAATCAATCGATGGGAGAGTTGCAATCGGCAGCTCTCCTTTATTTTTTTGTTAACCGTACATAGGCTCGAGCATGATCGCCTTTCTAATCAAGCGAAGCATTCAGGCGTTGGTGGTGATGTTTGTCATCAGCGTGCTGAGTTTTTCGATTCAGGATCAACTGGGCGACCCCCTGCGTGAGATGGTGGGTCAGTCGGTCTCTGAAGCCGAGAGGCAAGCGCTACGAGACGAGCTCGGCCTAAATGACCCTTTTTTAACGCAGTATTTACGTTTCGCTGGCAAGGCATTACAAGGGGACTTGGGCACTTCATACTTTTTTAAAGAGCCCGCCTTAGATGTTATTTTAAAAAAATTGCCGGCCACGTTAGAACTGGTGTTTGGTGCCACTATTATTATTGTTTGCCTCTCTGTTCCACTGGGCGTGTTTGCAGCCATCAACCCCAAGAGCTGGTTTAGTACAGCGGTGATGGGTTTGAGTATTGTTGGTATTTCAATTCCTGTATTTTTAACTGCTATTTTTTCTATCTATCTGTTCTCTATAGAGCTCGGCTGGCTACCGTCCTTTGGACGAGGTGAAACCGTGCATGTGTTTGGCTCCTGGCACACCGGATACACCAACACCGACGGACTGCGCCACTTGATCCTGCCGTGTCTATCGCTTGCCTCTATTATGTTGCCACTGTTTATTCGTCTTATCCGTTCAGAGATGATGGAAGTGCTGCAGAGCGACTACGTAAAATTTGCCTGGGCCAAAGGCCTGAAACGCCGACGCATTTGGTTTTTGCATGCCCTCAAAAACACCATGCTGCCGGTCATCACTGTTGGCGGTGTGCAAATTGGCACCATGGTCGCCTACACCATTCTCACTGAAACTGTATTTCAGTGGCCCGGCATGGGGTTTATGTTTCTCGAAGCGGTCAATCGAGTAGACACGCCACTACTGGTTGCTTTTTTGATTGTGGTCGGGGCAATCTTTGTGATCACCAATACAATTGTTGACCTGATCTATGGACTGGTAAATCCAACCGTCAAACTGGCGGGGAAAGGCTGATGGACGAGATGCAAATGCCAGCCACTAGCTCGCCATGGCAGAGCTTTAAAAAGAGCCATATCTACCACAGCTTTGTCAGCAGTAAAGTGGCAATGGTCAGCTTTAGTATTTTTGCTGTATTTGTGCTGCTTTCACTGCTGGCACCGTTGATTGCACCCTATGACCCCTACGATCTGGCCACCCTCGACATAATGGACTCGGAAATCCCTCCCTTATGGCAAGAAGGCGGAGAATCTCGATTCACACTCGGTACCGATGCGCAGGGCCGTGACATGTTGAGCACTATTTTGTACGGCACCCGTATTTCGCTCACCATTGGTATTTGCGCGGTTATATTACAGGCCTTTTTGGGCATCGTAATAGGCCTGACAGCTGGTTATTTTGGCGGCAAGGTTGACAGCCTATTGATGCGCGTCGCCGATATTCAATTGTCGTTTTCAACCCTGATGGTAGCGATCGTGGTGTTGGCGGTTTTTCAGGCTGCCTTTGGTTCCGAACGATACAGCGAACTCGCATTGCCGATGTTGATACTGGTTATCGGAATCGCAGAATGGCCGCAGTATGCCCGCACAGTACGTGCTACCGTACTCGCGGAAAAACACAAAGAGTACGTCGATGCTGCGCGGGTGATGGGCTTTAGACCGTTGCGCATAATGGTACGCCACATACTGCCTAACTCTCTTTCACCAATCTTAGTGATCTCCACGGTGCAAGTGGCCAATGCCATTATTAGTGAAGCCTCGCTGTCCTTTTTAGGTCTCGGCATGCCCGTATCAGAGCCCTCACTGGGATCGCTAATTTCCAGTGGATTTGAGTATATATTTAGCGGCAGCTGGTGGATCACTACCATCCCCGCCCTTGTACTTATCAGCTTGGTTTTGGTCATGAACCTGCTGGGTGACTGGTTGCGTGACGTACTCAACCCGAAATTAAACAAAGGCTGAGTCATGGCGCTGCTGCAAGTAAAAAACCTCGAAGTTCAGTTTGCTCTGAGAAACGGCGCGTTGACGGCCCTGCGAGACGTCAGCTTCGATCTGGATCGCGGGGAGCGACTGGGCATTGTCGGCGAAAGCGGAGCCGGAAAATCAGTGGCGGCATTCGCCATTCTAAATTTGATTAGTCAACCTGGAGCCATTACCGATGGCGAAGTGTTGTTCGAAGGCCAGGATTTAAGCAAAATCAGTCGAGAGGCGCTGCGCGATATACGCGGAAACAAAATTAGCATGATCTTCCAAGACCCGATGATGACACTCAATCCCGTATTGAGCATCGGCGAGCAAATGGTGGAGTGCCTGCAGGCACATCGCACCATCAACACCGAAAACGCGCGCGCCATCGCTTTGCAAAAGCTACAGCAAGTGCAAATACCTTCCCCTGAAAAACGACTAGACGCCTACCCGCACGAACTTTCAGGCGGCATGCGCCAGCGCGTGATCATCGCCATCGCGCTACTGCTCGATCCGGCGATCATCATCGCCGATGAGCCGACTACCGCACTCGATGTAACCATACAAGCTGAGATCATGGAACTCTTAGTTTCACTGTGCGAATTCAACAATGTGGGGCTTATCTTGATTACACATGACTTGGGCGTGGTGTCCCAAGTCACGCAGCGCACACTGGTGATGTATGCCGGCAGAGTTATCGAGCAGGGGCCCACCCGAGAAATCATCAACGACGCGCAACACCCCTACACGCAAGGTTTGATCAACGCCTTGCCACAACAGACCATCCCGGGACAGCGCCTGAACCAGATACGCGGCACCATGCCGTCGCTCAATGCCATCCCGCAAGGTTGTGCTTTTAACCCTCGCTGTGACTATGTACTGGATGCCTGTACTCGCGAGCTGCCCGAATTTGTACCCTCAGGCGGTTGTTCGGTGGCGTGTCACCTGGTGGCACAACAACAGCTGGAGAGCGCTGATGAGTGAGTTGAGCAAACCGCTGTTAAACATCGAGAACTTACACAAGAAGTTTTCAATCTCGGGAGATTTTCTCGATCAGCTGCAATTTGAAGGCGGTAAACTCAAGCGAAAGCAAGAGTTTGTGCATGCGATCAATGGCGTCAGCTTAGACGTGCATCAGGGAGAAGCGCTGTGTGTGGTCGGCGAAAGTGGCTGCGGTAAATCAACCGTTGCACGTACGGTGATGGGCCTGCTCAAACCCACTCAGGGTAGCGTGAGCTACGACGGCGAACGCATTGACAATTTATCGGCGCGCCAGCTATTGCCTTGGCGTCGCCGTCTACAGATGATCTTTCAAAACCCGCACGCCTCGCTCAACCCGCGCATGCGAATTAGACAAACTCTGGAAGAGCCTGTCTCTTTTCACAACCCCGGTTTTAGCACGGCAGAAGTACGCGACAAAGTTCACGAAGTGATGGACTCAGTGGGCATAGATCACAGCTGGGGAGCACGTTACCCCCACGAATTCTCAGGCGGCCAGCGCCAGCGCATCAGTATCGCCAGAGCGCTGGTAGTAGATCCTGAATTTATTGTGGCTGATGAGCCTATCTCAGCACTGGATGTCTCCATCCAAGCCCAAGTGCTCAATCTCATGATGGATGCGCAGGAGCAGCGTAACCTCACCTACTTGTTTATTACGCACGATCTTTCAGTGGTCGAGCACTTTGGTACACGCGTAGCGGTGATGTACCTTGGCACGGTGTGCGAGCTGGCCAAGACAGCTACCTTGTTCGCTGAACCCAAGCATCCTTATACCAAGGCACTACTCAGTGCGATCCCTAGTTTGCGCTCTGACAGCCCCAAACCTATCAAACTACAGGGTGAAGTCACCACACCGGTCAATCTTCCATCGGGATGCGTGTTTCACGGTCGCTGCCCCTACGCCAATCAACGCTGCAAGACTGAGGTACCCCGCCTGTTGCCGCAAAACGACGGCACTCAAGTTTCCTGTCATGCGGTGGAAGAGCGAAGACTGTAAATAAGCAGGCAACGGCAACCGCGTATACTGGCCAGAGGCTTCGACAGGTGTCGCTGAATACATCGAAGAGACAAAACCCATGGAATTGAGATGGCTAGAGGACTACATCGCGCTGGCGCGTACTCGCCATTTCTCTCGCGCGGCTGAAGCGCAAAACATCACACAGCCTACCTTTAGTCGCCGTATCAAGCTACTCGAAGATGAAATGGGCACCGTGCTAGTCGATCGCAACACCCTTCCGCTGTCACTGACACCAGCCGGTGAAATATTTTTGGGCTTTGCCGAGCGCACAGCGCAACAGCTACGCTATACCCGTGAACAGTTCGAGCAAATAAAGCTGCAAGAACACAATACGCTGTTAGTCGCTGCCACTCAGACCTTGTACTTGTGTTTTTATCAAGACTGGGTTGAACAGCGAAAGAATGAGGCAGAACTCAGCTTTAACCTCAACTCCGCCTCTTGGAGTAGTGACGAGTTTGTCTCCGCGCTAACTGAGGCACGCGTGGACATCTGCCTATGTCACTGGCACGACTGTATGCACCCTCTAGATACACTGGCGGACAGTGCACTACAACACATCACTTTGGCCAAGGACCGGTTGCTCCCACTCAGCTGGGCGGAAGACGGGCAGCCACTGCATGTTTTTAATGGCAGCGCCAAGCACCCCGTGCCCTATATCGACTACCAAGAAAAGTCTTACTTCCACGGCGTGTTACAAGAACACCTGCAAAACAGAGCGCCGCAGTTGCACCTGTTGACGATGAATAGAAATATGCAGTCCGTAAGCGTCAAAGCTCTGGTGATGGAGGG
>JBMYWE010000035.1:0-11318 GCA_049607125.1 Granulosicoccaceae bacterium
CCTATCAACGTTGGCAGGATCGTTTGCCCAAGTCCGTGTGCGGCCGCCTCGATCGCAGCCTCCAAATCCAGCACCCGGATAGGACTGCACACCCGACCTACTTTTTTTCTCTCTGCTTCTATCCATTGCACGTGAGCGAGATGTTGCAAATGTTCTGAATAGCCAATCCATGGAATTTGCTCCGGGTTTCTTTCTCCGAGCAGTTTGTTGGCGTAGGCAGCGTGTGACATAGTGCCGAGTCGAAGGGTTTTGATTCGTTGCCCACCGCTCTCGGGGCGGCCCAATCGCAAGGCAATATCGACATGGTGTTTTCGGATGTCGAGGTTGTTGTTTTCGGGCCAAAGTTGCAGCTGCAGATTTGGGTACAGGTCGAGTAGTCGGTGTGCATGTGGCATGAGTAGTCGATTGCAAACCGCAGGCGTTCCGCTGACCAGTACTTCTCCGAGGATCTCTTGCTTGGCGTTGCAGGCGTGATCTTGCTGGCGTTGCAGTGCTTCTTGCGTCTCTAGTGCGATATTCAAAAGCGCGTGGCCGGTCTCGGTAAATACCATGCTTTCTTCGTTGCGCATAACAAGTTGATCACCTACCGACGCTTCGAGCGCTGATACTCGCCTAGATACAGTTGTGCTGTTCACGCCGAGTAAACGTGCTGCTTCACTGTGTGAATTGCAGCGGTTTAAAGCGATCAGGTAGCGCAAGTCGTCCCAGTTGATATTCTGCATAGGTGCAGAATAGCCTTGCAAACATGCAGCATCAAGTTCAGTTAGTTCTCGATAGACTATGCCTAGAATGCCAACGAGGAGCATTGTTTTGATCGAGTCTATTGCTGTGTCTGTCGCGCTGACTGTCCATGAGCTTGGCGCACTCGCAGCCGCTGCCTTTGCTGCCGGCCTGGTGCGAGGATTTGCCGGTTTTGGTTTGTCTGCCGTAGTGATGGCGGCTTGCGCTATCTATATCCAACCGCTCTACCTAATTCCTGTCTGTTTTATGCTCGAGGCTGCGGCGAGCCTGGCCATGTTTCGCGGTGGTCTGCGCGATGCGGATATGCGCATTGTCTGGGGCCTGGCAATTGGTTCTATGCTAGGAGCCCCATTGGGGCTATACGCCACGCAAGTGCTTGACAGTCACAGTTCTAAAACCGTTGCGCTTGTCTTGGTGTTGGCGCTCACTGGACTTCAGCTCGCGAAAGTCAGATCACCACTGCTGTCGACGCCAGTGGGCCTATATCTGAGTGGTTTGTGCGCGGGGGTGGCCACCGGCCTTGCCTCCATCGGTGGCATGGTGGTCGCGCTGTATGTGTTATCCAGCGAAGTTAGCGCCCGACAAATGCGCGGATCGTTGGTAATGTTTTTGTTTATTGGCATGTTTAGTTCGACTATTTACTTGTTGGCCTTTGACATGCTCAACAAAGTAGCGCTTGTGCGGGCCTTTTGTGTCGCTCCGTTGATGTTCTTGGGCCTATTACTGGGAACTCAACTCTTTCGACCGGCCTGGCAAGGGTACTACAAGCCTGTCTGTTTGAGCTTGCTGTTGCTGTTGAGCGCGGTGGGCTTGTTTCGCCAGTTTTTCTAGGTGCCCGGGCCAGTCGTCGTGCTCTGGTTTATCGACCGTCAACTGCTGACAGTCTGGGCTACCTTTCAGTACAGTGTGCGGTTCTGACGCTCCTCCAGTTCGGCGTCGTAAGCTCTGTCATCGAATGCAGGCATCGCTGATTTTGTGAGTTGCCCCGCGCTGGGAAGGGTTTTGGGGTCGAGTTGAGAGCTCAGGTCCCAGAGCTTGGAGCGTTTGAGCGCGCGTGCGCATTGAAAAAACAGCCTGTCGAGCTCTACAACAATGGCAGTGACAGGGGCTTTTCCCTCCACCTGCATCGATTCCAGCAATTTGGGCCAAGTGCTCACGTGGGCACGTCCGTTGTATCTTAGAGTAAGCTCCAAGCCAGGGATCAAAAACAGTAGCGCGACCGAGGGCGTTTCGACAATATTTCGAAGAGTATCCAATCGATTATTACCGCGCCGGTCGGGAAAGGCGATAGTGCGTTCGTCGAGAATCCTCACGAAACCAGCGCTGTCTCCTCGTGGCGAAACATCGAGGCCATCGGCGCTGTTGGTTGCTATAGCAAAAAAGGGCGCCGATTCAATCAACCGACGATAGAGCGGATTGATAGTGTGGGTTTCCTTGGCCAACGCCATGTCGGCAGGTTGCCCATAGAGAGCTTGGAGCTGGTCGATACTGTCGATGCGATGGTCCATCATGTGCTTGTCCCTTGAACAGGCTCTTGGCAGTGCATTGGCCTCGGTGGCTTGAGGCTTATGCGTTCACTTATATCTTAGGCTATCAGGGTTTCTGGCCTGTGCGCTTGGCTTGTAGACGGAGTTAGCCGGTCAGGCTGGCTCCAAGTGATGTCACGCTAAATAGTCCACTCGAGCGATGGGCTCGCCCTTGGCTTTTAAGTAGTCCATCCAGCGGTGCACTGTCGCCAAGTCTTTGCTGGCAGGGCAAAGGCCAGCGGGCATCTGTCCTTGAGCTGTCGCTTCGATAGCTAGGCTCAAAGGCGTAGAGACCAGTCTTGCCATCGCGGTGTCTTGCGCGTCGCCAGCGGCGTCCAAGGTGTAGCATTGGTGCCAGACGGCGCCATCTTGGCGGCGCGCTTCCAGCTCCACTACCAGCACGACGCGGTCGGGTTCACCCTCGTCGTAGGATTCTGTCTCCCAAAGTTGTTCGCTCATTTCAACCAGGCGGGCCTCGCCCGCATCGCCTTGCAGAGTTTCAATCTCTTCAAATAGTGGTTGCCATGCGTCGGACCAACCTTGCAATCGTAGAGTGCCGCGCACGAACTCCTGTACGTTCCAGTCCGCTCCGAATTGGTAGTCCTCCATAAAGGGAGTGGCGTCGCGGTTGGGATAGGCTTGAAATACTTCGCTGCTGCCGTCGGGCAGGCGCGCAGTGTAGTCGCTGATGGCGTCCCAAGGGCGTTGGGTATCTAGGATCGCGCCGTTGCGAATGCTGCGCGAAGGAGACTTGAGCGCTTTGAGAACCCCCAGCGGCGACCAGCTAAACTTGTAACGAAAATCGTTGGGTGTTTTAGGTACGCCGCCGCAGTAGGAGCGGAAGTAGACTTGGTTGGTTGTGTCAAATGCGGGGCTCGCTTTGTAGTCTGCCACCAGTGCGTGAGCCATCAGGTGGTCGATGCCTGGGTCCAGTCCGATCTCATTGACCAAGCTAAGCCCTTTGGCTTCGGCTGCTGGGGCCAGTTCGCGCATCTCAGGTGAGATGTACGAGCTGGAGACGAAGTGAGCGCCCTTGTCGATACACAGCTTGGCTATCACTGGGTGCCAGTCACCGGGCAGCATGGAGACGGCGATATGGCCGGGTTTCAGCTCACTGGCCAGGGCATCCAAGTCAAAGCTTCGAACCCGAGTGTTTGTTTCCAGCCCTGCAATGATAGCCTCTGCCTTTTCTGGGGTGCGATTCCAGAGGCTAAGTGGCAGCTCACTCTGAGCCAGTCGGCGGATGCCAGGAGCGGTGGAGAGGCCAGTGCCAAGCCAGTGTACGTGTGTCATTCGAAGTCTCCAGTTTGGTGATCGATCGAGCTAGGTCGATATTCTTGTGATTCATTCTGCCAGTTTTTGAGCATTTAACCATCGGTTAAAGCGACCTCTGATGAAAGTCGTCTGCAAAGCTCGGGTGTTTTGCTCCTGTATTTCGTTATTCACCTGAATTCTCGCCAGATATTTGATTCCCGAACAAATTTGTTTCGGACACGCAGTTTGGGGGGGCGCTGTCTCGGTCGGTTGTAAAGCCTCTGGCTGCGTCCTCCGCACGGGCGTTTGTTTGAACAATTCACTGAAAAACCAAGTGCCTGCACGAGCTTTTCGGCAATGATTAATAGCCGACCTAGATCGTTGTTCGAACCCATTTTGCTCTTGTGAAGCGGGGCGTCAACACTGGGGGGCTTGTTAAACGAGGGCACGGATCCTCGCAAAGCGGCGTACAATGCCTCCTTCGATTCAACCCGGAACTCTTAGCTATGCCTGATCATGAAAAAGTGAATTACCTCGAGTTTGCCGCTAGAGATTTCGCTGCGACCAAAACTTTTTTTTCACAGGTTTTTGGCTGGGAGTTTGAAGACTACGGGCCTGAGTACACGGCGTTTTCAAAGGCGGGTATAGACGGCGGTTTTTATGCGGCCGACCTTGAGGCTAAGCCCGATAGCGGCAGCGTGCTAGTGGTGTTTTACAGCGCTAATCTAGAAGCGACATTGCAAAAAATCACAGACGCCGGTGGTGAGATAGCCAAGGAGATTTTTTCATTCCCAGGTGGTCGTCGCTTCCATTTTAGAGAGCCGAGTGGCAACGAATTCGCCGTGTGGTCGGATCAAGGGCTTTGATGCATCGCGCGGTCATCCTGATGGTCTGGCTGTAGATGCCCATGAGTGAGCAATCGCTACGGCTGAAGCAGAGCAACCCGAATGTGCTGCCTGGTCTTGCGTGGATGGCTGCGTGTGGCTGCCTATTTGCGCTGTTTATGCTGGTGCTGAAGCTTAAACTTGGCCATGTGCCTCCTGTGCAGAGCAGCTTCGTGCGCTATTTGGGTGGTCTGGTGTGGCTGCTTCCCGTTATAGCGTGGATGCGAGCACGCGTACCCACTCGCGCTCGTGCCCCCATTCAATGGCGCTTTGACAAAGCATCGCTCGGGAGAGGTGCTGCTCATGCGGTAGGGGTGAGCCTGTGGTTTTACGCCATTGTGCGCAATCCCATTGCCGATATATCTGCCTTGTCCAATTTGGGGCCAGTGTACGCCACATTGGGTGCGGCAGTTTTGTTCGGTGAGCGTTTGCGCCTGCGTCGGTTGCTGGCTATTGCTGCAAGCTTTGTCGGTGCACTGCTGATCATTCGGCCAGGCTTTGTCGATATCAATTCAGGCATCTACGCCATGCTGATGGCCACGCCTATCTTTGCCATCTCTGACTTGCTTGGCAAACGTCTAGCCGCGCGTCAGTCCAATGTCACCATGGTGCTACAGTTGACCTTGATCGTCAGTGCCTTTCTCGCTGTGCCCGCGCTGTGGGTGTGGCAACCACTCACTTGGATCGACTGGTTCTGGGGCTTGATGGTAGGTCTTCTGGCTACCATTGGGCACATTTGTTTGAGCCAGGCTTTTAAAGTCAGCGAAATGTGGGTGGCGCAGTCGGGCAAGTTTTTCCAGTTGCTGTGCGCGGCCTTTTTGGGCTGGGTGGTGTTGGGCAACGCAGTACCGCTCACCACTTGGTTGGGGGGCGGGGTGATAGTCGTCTCTATCAGTTATATCGCCTGGCGCGAGGCGCAGGTGTATCGCGCTAGCCGTCGAGACGGAGCTTAGTGGGTAATCAATAGTTGTCGCCCGTGTATGCGCGCAGCAAATTTGTCAGGCCGCTGTCTGGCACCGGCTACGTGCCGGATGGCGTCGGCGGCATGGCGCAAAAGGGCAGCGGATTTCGGGACGTTATGGGTGATCAGCTACTTCGTGGGTGTTTTCTGTTTACTTCAGAAACAGAGATGGACACTGGTGCGTTTATTCGGGTTTCACGGGGGTCTTCACTGGGCCTTTTAGCAAGGGTGGGTTATTCCTGCTTATCCACCTTTTGTTCCCTACACGATGCCATACTGCGGTGTTGATGAAAGGCTAGAGGCGCGCGTGCCATGCGGCCTAGTCCGCAGCCTTTTTGGGGAGCCTGTCTAGTTGGCCTAGACGGATCCATCGGCTTCCAAGCGCGCTGTGCCAAGAGTGCACCTCTTTGGGAGGTCGGCCTGTTTTGTTGGCGGATTAAGACCAGCACAAAGCCGAGCCGCAGCGTCGCCTGTGTGCTGTAGTCTCGAAGCTCAAGCCTGCAATGCCAATGGAGTCTCCGCTATTGCGTTATCCATTATAAGAGTGTCGCGGTGTGGGTGTTTCATATCACAAGATAGACTTGCATGTATTTGAATGTGTTTTATGTCTCTGGCGCACTTTCCACAGATAAAAGTTCCTAATGACAAAGTGGAACCACCCTCTCAGGGGGTTATCACCTGCTTTGCACAGCCAAGTATTCCGGCTTGAGGCAATCTTGAGTGAAAAAGACTGTTTGTAGAGAAAATTTTTTCCTTTTTGCGCTGCAATCGCTGCTCTAACGGCAACTTTTACCGCGGCTTTGAAATATACTGCACCGGCTGCGCCTAATGAATTGGGCGTATGCTTGGATTTTTAGGAGACCAATCAAAGATGACTTTTATAAAAAAAATATTGATGGGAGGAGTCATCGCTTCCCTGTTGAGTAGCACAGCCCTTCGCGCAGAAGAGGTTGGCATCGACAAAGCGATAGACGGATTTTTTAACGATTACCTCGGCTGGTTCGCTAGTACTATATTTGCGGGTGTCAGCGTGACAGATGGTGTTACCTTTCCGCTGATTGTTGGGTGGCTGTTCTTGGCCGCGATCATTTTCACCTTTTATTTCGGCTTTGTGCAGCTGCGCCGTTTTAAGCTTTCCATTGATATTGTCAGCGGAAAGTATTCAAACCCACACGATAAAGAGCCCGGCGAGATATCTCACTTCCAGGCTTTGGCAACGGCTCTGTCGGGTACCGTTGGTTTGGGGAACATCGCAGGCGTGGGCGCGGCGCTGGCTATCGGTGGTCCCGGCGCGACTTTTTGGATGATTGCCTGTGGTCTCCTGGGCATGGCATCAAAATTTTGCGAATGTACCCTCGGTGTGCACTACCGCAACAACCTCCCCGATGGCACTGTCTCTGGTGGCCCGATGTACTACTTAAGCAAAGGATTTGCTGAGCGGGGCATGGCCGGTTTTGGTAAATTCCTCGCCATTGGCTTTGCCATCATGACCATTCTCGGCGCCATGGGTGGCGGTAATATGTTTCAGGGCAACCAAGCCAATGCCATGCTGGTTCAGACTTTTGGTCTGCCCGAAGGTTACGGCTGGGTTACGGGTTTGATCATGGCAGCAGCTGTTGCGTCCGTCATCATTGGGGGTATGCCTTCAATCGCCAGCGTCACGTCCAAGCTGGTGCCTATTATGGCCGTGCTCTACATCTTGATGTCTATCACTGTGCTGGTTGTAAACGCCGATAAAATTGGCGGCGCCTTTAGCCAGATTATTGACGGTGCTTTCACCGGTGCCGGTGTTGCGGGTGGTTTTATCGGTGCTCTGATCCAAGGATTGAAGCGCGCCACCTTCTCCAACGAAGCAGGCGTGGGTTCTGCCGCGATTGCTCACTCAGCGGTAAAAACCAAAGAGCCCGTGACCGAAGGTTTGGTCTCCTTGCTCGAGCCCTTCATCGACACCGTCATCATTTGCACCATGACAGCGCTAGTTATTACCATTTCCGGTATGAACACGGGCGAGCTCTCTGGCGTCAACCTGACTGCAGCTGCATTTACTAGCACCGCTGGCATATTCGAGTACGTCTTGGCATTGGCCGTGGTGATGTTCGCTTTCTCCACCATGATCTCGTGGTGTTACTACGGTTTGAAAGCATGGACTTACCTCTTCGGTGAAGGCAAGACAACCGAGATGATTTACAAGTTCATCTTCTGCTTTTTTGTTGTTGTCGGTGCGAGCATCAGTTTTGGTGCGGTTATCGATTTCTCTGACGCGGCGATTTTCGCTATGTCGATCTTCAACATCATCGGCTTGTACTTCCTCATGCCGAAGGTGAAGGAGCTCTACAACGACTTTATTGCTCGCATTCAAAGTGGCGAGATCAAGCGTTATAGCTGATCCGATTAGGGCTAAGCCCTAGCTCAATAAAACGGCGTGGATGCAGATCCACGCCGTTTTTTTTGCGCTAGCCCAATGCTGCAGTGCCGTGTGAAAGTGGCGAATTTGTCTAAATGATCGAATGCCGCCGCCGCGTGCTATGGCAAAAATCGGCGGCAACTACCATTTGATTTGGCGGTCTGCCCACTTGGTGTGAATGGCGTAGATGCGCATCAAAAAGATCACACTCATAGACATCAATACATTCCATTCTGTCGGCAAGGTGGACCAGAACTCTGCCAGCAGAACGTACAACACGGCGCCAAGCAGTGCGCAGGTGCCGTAGAGGTCGCGTTGCATGACCACGGGGGTTTGTTGGCAGAGCACGTCGCGAGCCATGCCGCCAGCGATACCCGTGATGGCTCCCATCAGCACAGCCACCAACGGGTCGAAACCCAATTCCAGTGCTTTACGCACGCCGACTATGCAAAACAGAGCGAGACCCAAGGCATCACAATAGTCGAGCAGCCGAAGGCGGATGCCGTGGCCCGGTGTCACTCGCCTGACCGCCAGTATGGCCAAGCCGGCGGTGGGCAGGATGGCGAGCAGATAACTCAGGTCCTTGACCCAGAAGACAGGCAGCGCACCGAGCAATATATCGCGCAAGGTGCCACCTCCGACGCTTGCCACGCCCGCCAATAGCAAGGCCCCAAAGGGATCCATCTTGGCTCTGGAGGCTTGTGCGACCGCGGAAATCGCCATGGCCATGGTGCCGACCATCGCCATCACGAAAAAGATCTGTTCGATTAGTTCTTGACTCATGCGGCGTAGCAAAACACGCTATTGGAGAGGACGCAAGGCGAGCATGCCTCGCCTGTCAGTGGAGTTGCTACAAAGGAGCCCTTAAGCATGCAAAACCGCGCTGTATCTTTTCGTTGTGACGATCAAGAGTTCACTTTAGAAGTCTATTTGCCCAGTGTTCCGGCCCGAGGAACGGTCTTGGTCTGCCACGCTTGGGGCGGTCAAGCTGAGCTTGAAATCAACCGAGCGAAGCAATTGGCTGAAGCAGGCTATATTGGAATTGCGCACGATGTTTATGGCACGGCGGTCCGTGGCGGCACGGCGGAGCAAAATGAGGCACTGATGCGCCCGCTGATCAATGATCGTGATGCCTTGGCCAGGCGCCTACAAGCGGGTCTGGAGGCGGCGGCTGCTCTGCCGCAGGTTGACGCTGACAAGATGGCGGCTATCGGTTTTTGCTTTGGCGGTTTGTGCGTTTTTGATATGGCGCGTCGCAATATGCGGGTCAAGGCAGTGGTGAGCTTTCACGGCATCTTCTCTCCGTTGCCGGTGCCCTCAAGTGCTATTGCGCCTAAAGTTCTCGCCTTGCACGGCTATGATGACCCGCTGGCCAGCCCAGAAGAACTAGTGGCGTTTGGCAATGAGATGTCCGCCGCAGGTGCCGACTGGCAGATACATGCCTATGGTGGCACTTCTCACTCCTTTAGCAACCCTGCCGCCAACAGCCCTGAAAAAGGCAATGTCTACTTTGAACGTTCAGATGTGCGTGCGACCCGCTCGATGTTGGATTTTTTGGCAGATGTCTTTAGCGAGGAATAGTCTGAGGAAAACCGCGCGTTACGGCTAAGCCTTAGCTAAGATCTAATCAATTACCAAGGAGAATCAACTTGAAAGCTGTTTCGGATGTTAAGCGTCTGGGTTTTGACCCCGGTCGTCTGGCTAGGGTTTCTGATCACTTTAAGTCCTATGTTGATCTCGGGAAACTACCGGGTTGGCAGTTGGTTTTGAGTCGGCAGGGCCAAGTCGTGTTGTCCGAGCACTACGGCCAGTGCGATATGGAAAATGCTAAACCCACCAAAGATGACACGCTGTACCGAATTTTCTCTATGACCAAACCTGTCACTAGCGTAGCGGCGATGATGTTGGTGGAGCAGGGTAAGCTCAAATTGCGCGATCCAGTGGCTAAGTACATCCCGGCGTTTGCCGACAGTCGCGTGTATCGCAGCGGCTCTTCGCTCAAGCCTACAACTGAAGGGCTCAGTAGCCCAATGCAGGTATGGCACCTCCTGACTCACACCGCTGGATTGAGTTATGGCTTTATGCACGCTCACCCCGTGGATGCCATGTACCGCGCTGCGGGCTATGAATGGGGTTGGCCCGAGGGGCAAGACTTGGCCGGAGCCTGCAGCGATTGGGCCGCGATGCCGTTGATGTTTCAACCGGGCGCCGAGTGGAATTATTCTGTCGCCACCGATGTGCTCGGGCGTGTGGTGGAGGTCTGCTCTGGTCAGTCGCTCGACGCTTTTTTTGCCGAGCGCATCTTCGAGCCACTTGGCATGGTAGACACGGCTTTTTACGCTGACGAGCAGCGCGCCGATCGCCTCGCGGCGCTCTATGTGGCCGACCCAGAGAACAGTGGAAAACCCAAGCGCTTTGATGCCATGGGTGATTTGTTTTTCGCAAGACCCTCGCTGCTGTCTGGTGGCGGTGGGCTGGTGTCCTCGGCGAGTGATTACCTCAAATTTGTGCATATGTTGTTGGGTGAGGGTGCGTTGGGTGACGCTCGCCTACTGGGTAGCCGCAGCTTGCGTTATATGCGTGAGAATCACTTGCCGGGCGGTGCCTCATTGTCGAGTTTTGGCCGCCCGCTCTTCTCTGAGACCGACTTCGATGGCATGGGTTTTGGCTTGGGATTTTCTGTGGTTGAAGACAATCGTGAGGTAAAAAACTTGTGCAGCAACGGCGAGTACGCCTGGGGTGGCGCTGCGTCGACGGCTTTTTGGGTCGACCCGCAAGAACAGATCACCGCGATGTTTTTCACCCAGTTGCTGCCCTCCAGCACGCTGCCCATTCGCCCCGAGCTGCGACAGTTGGTGTATCAAGCGTTGGTAGACTAGCGCAGTTGGCGCTGAGCCATGTAGCGCTCGTTTTGGGCGTGCGGCTCTTGTGTTTAGCGGCAGACTTCGATTGAATCTATTTCTAAAAAGCAAAACGCCGAGCATGTACTCGGCGTTTTTTTATGTGCAACACGTGCTTACTTTTTGTCTTTTCCCTTGCTGGGCTTCGACATGCGCTCGAGCACATCGTCGTCGGCTTTATTGGCCACATAGGAGCCGGCGCCAACAATCAGCGGGTCGGGTGCGCAGGCGATACGTGTGTCCTTTTTGTCGTAGGGTATGCTCGCCAGAAAATGGCGCATGCAATTGAGACGGGCGCGCTTTTTGTCGTTGGACTTGATGATGGTCCAAGGGGCATCGGCCGTATCAGTATAAAAGAACATCGCTTCTTTGGCGTCGGTGTATTCGTCCCATTTGCCCAGGGATTCACGGTCGATAGGGGAGAGCTTCCATTTTTTCAGAGGCTCGTGCTCGCGAGATTTAAATCGCGCGGCTTGCTCGTCTTGGGTGACCGAGAACCAGTATTTAAACAGGCGTATGCCAGAGCGGGTGAGCATGCGCTCGAGCTCGGGAGTCTGGCGGGTGAACTCCAAGTATTCCTGGGGCTCACAAAAGCCCATCACACGCTCCACACCCGCTCGGTTGTACCAAGAGCGGTCAAACAGCACG
>JBMYWE010000036.1:0-11248 GCA_049607125.1 Granulosicoccaceae bacterium
TTTCTGGTGTATGTCTGGGGCTTGCTCTTGCCACTGGCTTTCAAAGCGCTTGGATGGAGTTGACATATCTGGGATGGGCATGTGCTTCCACCACATGTCACGCTCTTGGATCAGCTGACCAATGTCGGGTGCGTGCACCAAGTGAAACTCCATGGTCTGGACCAGTGAAACGATGCCGTTGGCGCCCCAATCGCGCAGCGTGTCAAGGTCTGCCTCTACACCGCGCTCTTCGTTGCTGGAGCTACCCCACAAGTAGCCGCTGCCAGGGCAGGAGCACATGCCGAGTGTGCCGGGTACGCCAGGTATCTCTACCGTGTCTATGTGTAGCTTTCCCTTGACGTAACGAGGCATGATTATTCCTAAGTATATGAATAAAAGGAGTTTTAGTCCCTTCTTAGACCCGCCATTATAAGGCAAATCAGACTGAAGTTCTGGTTTGAATCGGGCATTTTAAACAAATTTAGGCGAAGGTCTACAAACTAAAAAGCCGCCTGCAAATGCGGGCGGCTTTCGGTGCTGAGCTGGAGACTTTTAAGCCGTGGCGGTGATCGAATCGATCACTTCTTGCAGTAGTTCGTCAGCTTGCGCAGTGGGTACTTGACAGGTGCCCGCTGCATTGTGGCCACCGCCGTTGTAGCGCAAGCAGAGTTCGCCAACCACCGTTTTGCAGCTGCGGTCTAAGATGGATTTGCCGATCGCAAATACCACGTTCTGCTTTTTAAGGCCCCACATCTTGTGCAGGGAAATACTGCACTCAGGGAACAGGGCGTAAATAGTAAAGCGATTGGTGCAGTAGATTGTCTCTTCGTTGAGAAGATCGAGAACGACTAACTTGCCGTGTACCGTGGAGCAGCGTTTGATCTGTTCCTTGGCCTTGGCATCGTGTTCGCGGTATAGCGCCACGCGCTCGGCGACATCGGGCAACTCGAGAATCTCATCGATGCTCAATCTGATGCAGTCGTCGATTAAATGCATCATCAGCTCATAATTGGAGATGCGAAAGTCGTGAAATCTACCCAGACCGGTGCGAGCGTCCATCAAGTAGTTGAGCAGTGTCCAGCGCTCGGGTTGGAGAATATCTTCGCGACTGTACTGGGCGGAATCGGCTTGGTCCACCGCCGCCATCATCTCGTCCCACTCGGCGGGAAAGCGTTCTTGACCACCAAAGTATTCGTAGACTACGCGTGCCGCGGATGGAGCATCTGCATCAATGATGTGGTGCTCACCCGCGTCTTGGTTGCGCAGAGTTTCACTCAAGTGGTGATCAAATGAGGCGTAGCAACCGGGCACATAGGGCAGGTTGGTGGTGATATCGCGTTCGCCAATTTCGACAATGCCGTCTTGCATGTCCTTGGGGTGAACAAATTTGATGTCGTCGAGCATGTCTAGGTGCTTGAGCAGCACAGCACAAATTAATCCATCAAAGTCACTACGCGTGACAAGTCGAAACTTACCGCTAAAATCTAGCGAAGATCCGTCTTTAAGCAAAGCTTGTCCCATCAAATTCTCCAGTATAATCTTTTAATCTAGTAACGGTTGCCTAGCGCGAGCACGAGGCAAGCAGAGTCTTTTTGTTAGAACGAGGCAGAGTAGGTGACGCGGTAGTCTTGATCATCGGTATCGGCCAAGGTGGCAAAAGACAAGATGCCTTTCTTGCCGTCTGGGAAGCGATAACCCACACCCAGTGCCGCGAAAGCATTAGAGTCACCTTCGCGGGTGGTAAAGCCCACGCCTGCGTTTTCATCGTATAGCCGCAGTTTGGAAGTGATGTGTTCAACACCTACCTGAGGTCGAAGAAACCACTGGCCCTTCGTCTCCAAGCCAATGCTCAAAAACACACGGCGAAAATCGATTTGCGAGGTGCTTAACTCGTAGCCCTCGAAATTCTGAACATTGGTCAATTGCCCTGAAGCGTAGATCAGCGTCTGCGACAGGCCGCCTTCGAGTTCTACGGTGCCGAGCTCAAACGTGGTAAGTGGCAGGCGCGCCGCTACACCAAATTCCAGCGAGGGCTTGAAGCTCTCCATGTTTTCGACGTCGTATATATGGGTGCTGACGTCCACGGCCCACTGAAGCTTGGACGACAGGCTTTGGTCTGCTGAAAACGCCTGGGCTGAAAAAGCTGTGAGCGCTAACGCAATAACTGCTTTGAGTTTCATGCTGATTCCTAATGAGTTCGGTCCGCTGCTCTGCACAATCGTGTGTGGTAGAACACTCTCCCCATCGGTCTAGCGACTTTGGGGCCAATTTCTTGATGGGATGGGGCCGAAGGGGAAAAAGTGCTTAAAATTAGCTAGAAAATTCAGAATGTTGTAGCGGTGAATGGCAGATGGTTGCGGCTTGGTTAGCCCCGGTATTTTAGTCGCGCAGAACAGCCAGACTTCAGGGTGGGTTCGCGGGTTTATGCTTAGCTAGGCAAAGATAGCCGGCCTTGCTCTATGGCGTCGAGCAAGTGCAGGGTCATAGCGGCAGTAGCACCCCATAGCGTCTCTCCTTGCCAATCTTGAAAGTAGATAACTTTGGGTCGGCTGGGGTGCCAAGTTCGGCGCTGGTGATTGTTTGGATCGGCCAGCCAGTACAGGGGCACGCTAAACAATTTGGAGACTTCGGCAGCCTGCAGCACAGGCTGGAATGGGGTGTGCACAATAGCCGCCACCGGAGTCACCAAGTAGTTGGTAATGGTGGTGTAGTCAGGCAGGGGGCCAAGCACCTCCACGTGGCTGGGAGAAAGGCCGATTTCCTCTTCGGCCTCGCGCAGCGCGGCGGCGGTGAGGGAGGGGTCTTCCGGTTCGACCCGGCCGCCGGGAAAAGCCACTTGGCCGCTGTGCCGATCGCCCTCGCGGGTGGCGCGCTTGATCAACAATAGGTGCCACTCGTCCTCAATGCGCTGTAATGGCGCCAACACCGCTGCTCGTCGCTTGGGCAGCGCGTCGGGTGTGTCTGAGGAGGGAGGTGGATTTCTGGCGTTCATTAGACAAACCGTAGCACAGAGTGTGCAGGGCTACCGTGGCAAGGTGAACATCATTTTTGAGCTGCACTCGGATCAGGCCCGAGTGCAGTACAGCCTGCTAATTGTTCACTATGTGCGAGGGTTTTAAGGTCACTAGCTCTTCACTGCTGGTGGGGTGAATGGCTACCGTATTGTCAAAATCTGCCTTGGTGGCGCCCATTTTTACCGCCACGGCAAAGCCTTGCAGCATTTCGTCCACGCCGGTCCCCATCATGTGGATGCCGACGACTTTTTCCTCTTCCCCTACCGTCACTAGTTTCATGACAGTGGGGTGAGGGTGCTCTTCAAAGGTGTCTTGCATCGGAGAGAACTGGGTCTGGTAGACCGTGACTTTCTCACCGCTATGCGCCTCGCGCGCCTCGGGTTCGGTCATGCCCACTACACCGATAGGCGGATGAGTGAAAACTACCGTGGGAATGTTTTCGTAACTCAGATGCGCGTCAGGTTTGTCGCCGAAGAGGCGGTCTCCCAGTCGGCGCCCCGCGGCAATGGCAACTGGTGTGAGTTGCGCCTGCCCAGTTACATCGCCGATGGCGTAGACGCCGTTGACGTTGGTGTTTTGGTATTTGTCAGTGGGGATATAACCGTGTGCGTCGACATCGACCCCGGCAGTATCTAACGCCAGCGAAGCGCTGAGCGGGTAGCGGCCTATTGCCCAGATCACGGCGTCATAGGCGCCAAGGCTCTCATCGGCTGTTTCGACAAAGATGCCCTCATTGTTTTTATTCAGTGCGGTTGGGGTGCAGCCGGTGCGCACGTTCACGCCCTGTGCTTGCAGGGTGGCGCGGGTGGTGGTTTGAATGAGTGGGTCGAAACTGCGCAGCGGGAATTCTTTGCGAATCAGTAGGTCTGTCTCGGCACCGAAGCCACGCAGCACACCTGCCAGTTCGACGGCAATATAGCCAGCGCCCACCACCGCCACGCGCTTGGGCAACGAGACCAGCTCAAAAAAACCGTCGGAGGTCAGCCCGAGCTCTGCGCCTGGAATATCTGGCACCGTAGGTGCCCCGCCTGGTGCAATAACAATGTGCTCGGCGGTGTAGGCTTGCTCACCCACGATCAGGCGGTTGGGGCCGTCAAAGAAGCTGTCGCCTGTAATTACATCCACTTTGGCGTCGGCTAAGTAGCCGTTGTACCAGTTGTTGATGCCTTTGATATTCGCCTCGCGTTTGGCTACTAGGGCGGCCCAATCGGCGCCCTTGAGTTCCACGTCAATACCATAACCCTTGGCTTTGTGAATGCTCTCTAGCGATTGCGCGCCATACCACATGATTTTTTTGGGCACACAGCCACGGTTGACACAGGTGCCTCCCAGTCTATTGTCGCGCTCGATAACGGCGACCTTGGCGCCATAGCTCGCCGCACGTTGCGCTACCGAAAGTCCGCCGCTGCCGCCGCCAATGGCAATCAAGTCATAGTGAATGTCAGTCATGGGAATCCTAGTGAGTGTCTGTGTTCGGTTAAGATAAGGTAAGGATGGAATGCTCAAACTCAAGATAGGCGCTCTTGAACAGCACCATCTCACCTCTATATATAGAGTATTGAACCTAAGAATCGCGCTTGGAGCACAGATGGACAATACGGTTAATCACCTAGTGAGGCAATCGCTTTGGGCGCGAAGAGCAGATTTTTTTCAGCTCACGCGGATGAACAAACCTATCGGCATTTTGCTGCTGGGGTGGTCGATGCTCTGGGGCCTTTGGATCGCTGCCGAGGGCTGGCCGGGCTGGAAACTGTTTTTGATTTTCAGCCTTGGCACAGTGCTTACGCGTGCGGCGGGCTGTTGCATCAACGACTACGCCGACCGTCATGTGGATGGCCACGTCAAACGCACTCAGCAAAGGCCACTGGCCAGTGGGCGCGTCAGTGAGAACGAGGCCCTTGCGTTCACGGCAGGGCTGATGTTTTTGGCTTTTTTGTTGGTGTTGATGACCAACACCCTGACTATCCAGCTGTCTTTCCTCGCCTTGGCACTGGCGCTTATCTATCCCTTTTGCAAGCGCTGGACCCACTGGCCGCAGGTGGTACTCGGTGCCGCCTTTGGTATGAGCATCCCCATGGCCTTCGCCGCCACCACCAACAGCGTGCCGGGAGTTGGCTGGGTGTTGTTTGTCTTGTCGGTGATCTGGTCGGTAGCCTACGACACCATGTACGCCATGGTCGATCGCGACGACGACCTCAAACTGGGGCTTAAGTCCACAGCCATTTTGTTCGGTCGATATGATGTGCTAATCGTGATGCTATGCCAGGCCGCTGTGTTGCTGGGGTTGATGGCGGTTGGACAGTCGTTGGGCCTGGGGCTCTACTACTATTTGGGACTGCTGGTAGCGGCAGGCACAGTTGTCTATCAATACACACTTATAAAGGGTCGACAACGTGAGCCTTGCTTTGCGGCCTTTCTCAATAACCACTACACAGGTATGGCAGTGTTCGCTGGGTTGTTTGCCCATTACGCACTGTCTTCATGATGAATTACAAAAACACCAGCACCACCCTGTCGTGGCTGCGTGCTCGCAGTGAACAAGCTGTTGACAGTGGCGCTGATCTCAGCCGAGCTGATGCGGTATTTAGTTTGCAACTGGCCGAGTCTGCGGCTGCCAAGTGCGAACTTGACTCGCACACACCCGAGCACCCGCTGCAGTTGGTGGTCTTTGGCCCGACACAATCGGGCAAGAGCACTGTAGTGAACTTGCTGCTGCAAGCGCAGGCAGCTGGGGTGAGCCCACTGGCAGGCTACACCATGCATGCGCAGGGCTTTCATGTCGGCCATAGCGGCGGAGATTGGCTGCGAGAATTCTTCCCCGATTACCAACACGTGGCCGTGTCTGAGCTGCCGCGCGACGATGCCGACTGCTACAGCGCCGAAGCGGTCGACAGCCCGCTGCAGCCCGCACCCTCTACTGTCTGGGACAGCCCCGATTTTGACTCGCTGCGCGCGGGGGACTATCGCGAGTCGGTGGTACGCGCGCTCGGTTTGGCAGACGCTGCGCTGTTGGTGGTGAGTAAAGACAAATATGCCGATCAAGCGGTGTGGGAAGTACTGGATTTGGTGCGTGCCCTAGGTAGGCCGCTGATGATCTGCGTTAATAAAGTGGCCGACGGTGATCGAGAGCTGGTGGTCAACTCCTTGCTCGCCCGCCTCGAAGAATATTGGGGCAATGCAGCCAAGCCCGCGGTAGTGGTGCTGCCTTGGCAGCCAGGCCTGGGTGAATCTGAGCAGGTGCCGATAGATGTGACAGCCTTGCGCAAGAGTGTATCCGATAGCTTGTCGCGCGCCACGCGAGAATCTCACCCACAGCAACTGCAATCGCTCGTTGACCATTGCTGGCCGCAGTGGCGTGCTCCGTTGTTGGCAGAAGTCAACGCGGCGACCCAGTGGCATTCGTTGGTGGACGCACGCGGTGCAGCCGTTCTTAAACAATACAAGCGCGACTACCTCGAGCACCCGCAACAAGACGAGACCTTTCAGCGCAGCCTAATAGAGCTATTGCAATTGCTCGAGATTCCGGCGGTGGCCGGGGTACTGGGCAAAACTCGTCAGCTCATTACTTGGCCCGCGCGGCAATTACTTGGCATGGCAGGGCTGGCTGACCGAGCTCCGGCGGACCCAGACGACAGTCTAGAGCGTCGCCTGCTACTGGATCTCTACCAGCAATCGCTGACCTCATTGTCTGAAACGGCACTGGATCGCGCGGCCGAGGGCGGAGAGGCCGGGGCGTGGTGGCGCGGAGTTGCCAGTGGCCTGCGCCAGCAGCGTGAGCGGCTGAGCGGAGAGTTCGACCAGCGCATACTCAACTATCAGCGAGATTTCGAGCCCGAAATCGAAGCCGCCGCGCAAAAGCTTTACGAAGGCCTGCAAGAACAACCGGTGGTACTCAACAGTTTGCGTGCGGCCCGTTTTGGTGCGGACGCAGCGGGAGTAGCGCTCGCGGTGAAATCTGGTGGATTGGGCTTGATAGACCTCGCTCTGGCACCCGCCATGTTGTCGGTGACCTCCCTGCTGACAGAAGGCGCGATGGGCAAGTATATAGACAGTGTGATGCGCGAATTGCGTGAGCTACAAGAAGAGCGTGTGCAAAAGCTCCTACTCGAGGATGGCCTCGTTGCCGTTTTGAACGCGTTGCCCACAGCGCTCACCGATCAGCCAGGTTTTTATGGACTGGATGAGCAACAGTATCAACTTTTGGCAGAAACCCTCGGTCAAGACCCGTCAGTAAAGGTGTCGGCGTGAGCAAAGACTTAAAGCAAGCACAGCAAGAACTGCAACTGTGGAGGGACACAGCGGTCGAAGCAGGCTGGTTGCCCGCTGATCTCAACGATGGCATCGACACAGCGTTGGCCGAAGACCCCACTCAGTTGTTTTCTGGGGTTGAGCAGCGGCCCTTGGTGGTCGCTTTTTTTGGCGGAACGGGCGTGGGCAAGAGTTCGTTGCTCAACCGCTTGGCTGGAGCAGAGGTAGCGCGTACGGGTGTGCTGAGGCCCACCTCGCGAGAAGTGACGGTCTACGCCCATGAGTCTCTGTCGTTGACCCAGCTACCCGCGCAGATTCCCGCCGACAAAGTTCAAGTGAGCAGCCATCGTGATCAAGCTTCGCGTCAGGTAGTGTGGATAGATACACCCGATGTGGACAGTGTGGCCACCGAGCACCGTGAGCAAGTACTGGCGTGGTTGCCCTACGTCGATCTGGTGGTCTATGTGGTCAGCCCTGAGCGTTACAAAGACGACGCCGGCTGGCAGATGCTGCGTGAGGCGGGCGACCAGCACGCGTGGATGTTCGCCTTAAACCAATGGGATCGTGGGCAACCCGAACAGCTGGTCGATTTTAAACGTGTGTTGGCGGAGGCCGGATTCTCCGACCCACAAGTGTTTTGCACCATCTGTAGTGAGCCAGCGCAGGACGACGATTTCGATGCTTTGCGCGAGGCGGTCTCCCAATTGGCCGAGGCGAGTAATTTGTCGGCCTTGATGGCGCAAGCGCAAGCGGCGCAGGCTCAAAAGCTACAACAGGGGGTCACGGTTCTAGCTGGTGCGCTTGGCTCAGACGCTAGCTTGGACGAAGTCGACGCCGAATTTGAAAAACAGTTTGCCGAGCGAGCACAAAAAATAGAGCAAGATCTTGCTTGGCAGATGGCTGCATCGGCGCAGCGCTTTGAAGAAGAACAAGGTGGCTGGCGACAACTGTTAACGGGCAAGCGCAGCGCGCCCTCTCCGGCGGATACTGACAAAGCCATAGAAGTGTGGGATGCACGCGCTGAGCAACAGGTGCGCGACGCCCTGTCGGTGTTGACGGTCTCAGTGGCAGAGCGGCAACTCCCGGTGGCTCCGCTCAAACCTCAATTGTCAGCGGTAGCTGACAAAGCAGCAGAGCTGGCCAGAGCGCGCCAGCGCTCTCAGGTGAGCGAGGCACTGGCTAAGCCAGGCACCTTTTTACACCGTTGGTTGTTTAAGTTTGTTGCACTGGTGGCGGCGCTGGCGCCGATCGCAGCCCTAGCTTGGATCGGCTATCGCGTGGTGATCAGTTTTTATTTTGGCAACACGGAGCAGGGTGAATACCTAGGGGCAGACTTCGCTATTAATAGTGTGTTGCTTTTGGGGGTTGCTTGGTTGCTACCGGCTCTGCTTCGCGAGAAGCTGCGGCCCTCGTTGCGGGCGTCGGTTGAGAGGGCATTGAAGGCGGGCCTACAAGAGGGGCTGCAAGATGTCTCCGCAGAGGCAAAAAAGTGTCTGTCTACATTTAATACTGATCGCCAAGCTCAACGAGACGCGGTGCGGTTGATTGTCAGCTCGTTGCCGCAGGTTGCTACCTCTGACCTTGGCGGTCTGTCATCATTGCGCCCTACCGAATAAGCAGTAGGGCGTTGTTCTGGTTTACTTGTCGTTTCAGCGCCTACTTGTAAGGCGCGGGCGCTCGCGCAAAGCACCAAAGTGTCAAATCATCGGCGCCAACCCGGCGTAGCATTCGGCAGCACTCCTTGGCTGTGCTGCCGGTCGTCAAAACATCGTCGATAAGTACGATTTTTCTGTTACTAGGCAAGTCTTTGATGTGAAAGGCATTTTTTATATTTGCAGCTCTGGCCTTGCGACTCAAGCCCGCCTGCGAGCAGGTTGGGCGGGTGCGAACCAGAGTGTGACAGAGGGCTTCAGCCCCACAACGCTTCGCTAACACGCGTGCGAGCAACTCTGATTGATTAAATCCTCGTTGGATTAGCCGTGACCTGTGCAGGGGTACCGGCAAAAATACCGCGCCCTTCAATTCCTCTCTAAAACCCTTGGCATTTGTCCACATGGCGTCGGCCATAGCCAAGCCTGCAGCTCTGTCCCCCGCGTATTTAAAGCGTTTAACGAGGTAGTCCGCGGGTATTTCGTAGTGACACGTACAAAAACAACGATCCCATAAAACGGGATTCTTGGCGCAGTTTGAGCATTGACTCTGAGGCGAATGAGTTCGCGGATATGCGCAACCTGTACATGCATTAATGTTCGTAGGCATATCCGTTGCGCAGGGCTGGCACAGATTCTGATTGTTTAGGCCGTGGGCGTCGCACAAGGTGCAGCGCCTTAGTGGCAGCTTTTGAAGAAAAGCGCACGCACGCCGATAGCAGCAATCAAGTAACAAACTGCTTTGGCCTCTTAACTGAAACATGCCGAGTTTCGCACCGGGGTAATGGTTACCACCGATGCTCGGTGTAACGGTTTGACCTTGGAGCGACAAGGCAATCCAAAACGAAACTGGTTGCTAGGAAGCATTGAGCCCACAACCACTGACTTTTCTAGCACTTATTGGAGTTGAAAAATGCAAAAAACGTTTCTGTTGCCTGTGCTGGCCGCCGCGATTATGACCGGTTGTAGCTCCGCACCCAAGCAGTCTGCTTCTACTTGTGAGCCGGGAACGGCTGCGACAGCAGGCTACGTAGCGGGCGATGACAAATCTATTACCATGACTGGCGCTGGCGGTTTGCTGCATGCTGGTTACTGGAAATCTGAACACGCCGCGGCTCACCCTTGCGATACTCAAGTGATGGTCGCTGCGGGAACAAGCGCCGGTGGCGAGGCCGCGGCTGGCGGTGTTGAAGGTGGGGCTGCTGAAGGCAGTGTTCGTCTCGACGCGCGAGTGTTGTTTGACTTCGACAGCGCGCTGCTGACCGATAGCGGTAAAGTTGAGTTGGATCTCTTGATCAACGACATCAGCGCGATGACAATTGTTGAGCAGATCATGGTTATCGGTCACACCGATAGCGTGGGTTCTAAATCTTACAACCAAATGCTCTCTGAGCGTCGTGCGATTTCGGTACGCGATTACATGGCGACCAAACTGGCCGCGATGGACATCAAAGCTGAAGGCCGCGGTGAAGAAGAGCCGATTGCGGACAACGCCACTGCCGAAGGCCGTGCGAAGAACCGCCGCGTAGAAGTTATTGTCGACGGTTCCATGGAAGCCCAGATGCGCGAGGCGACAGCTCCGGTCATCGACAAAATGGCAGCCATGATTCGCAAGCTGACCAACTAAGTTGGAGTAGTAAAAGCGGGAGCGCCCCTCTGGCGCCACTCGCTGACAAAACGGGCGGCCATTGAGTCGCCTTTTTTGTGCCTGACACCCTCGCAGTTTCACAACCAACCTTGCTCGGCAAAAGAACAAGCCTGGCCGTCACCAATGATTAGGTGATCGAGAACGCGTACCCCGACCAAATCGAGGGCTTTGCGCAATCGCTCGGTGATTTGGCGATCGGCCTGGCTCGCTTCAATAGCGCCTGAAGGGTGATTGTGGGCCAAGATGGTCGCAGCTGCATTGGCCGCGAGGGCGTGTTTCACTACCTCGCGAGGGTAGACTGAGGCGCCGTCTATGGTGCCGCGGAATAAAGCCTCCCAGCGGATGACTCGGTTGCGATTGTCGAGCCATAGACAGCCGAACTCTTCGTGGGGTAAGTGGCCCAAGACGCTTTGTAGGTATTGTCTGGTGTGCTCGGGCGACTGCAGCGCATCACCGCGTTGTATCTGCTGGCGCAAGTGGCGTTTGCCCATCTCCAGCACGGCCCGCAACTGCGCAAACTTGGCTTCACCGAGGCCGTGTCCTTGGCAAAACTGGCTTTTATCGGCGTTGAGCAGTGCACCCAAGCTGCCAAACTCTTGCAGCAGTTGGCGCGCGAGGTCTACGGCAGACAAACCGCTGACACCTGTGCGCAGGAATATGGCCAACAACTCGGCGTCGCTGAGCGCGCCTGCACCCCGCGTGAGTAGTTT
>JBMYWE010000037.1:0-11071 GCA_049607125.1 Granulosicoccaceae bacterium
GGAATGGCAAAGCCCAAACTTAAACCAATGGCCAGCGCATTAACGAAGTACAAGCCCGCCAGTTTAGTTGCAGATATCTCGGTATCAAAGCTAACACCAGCTTCTAACTGGGTGCCAGCATAGAGGGCTTGCTCCGATAAAGCACGCCAAATTGCCAACGGCACACAAAACATCACAAGCAGGCCGAGAGTCGCGGCCATGTGCGTGGCACTCCAGCGACCCTCGAGGAATGACATGGCGAGAGACTGAATTGTCTGGCCTCCAGGCTGAACAAGCAACCAAGCGTGCACTGCCGCCACAACAACAGCAATGGCAAACAATGCAGCCACGCCAGTCGCAAGCACTAGTTTCCACAGCTGCGCGAGTTTCAACTTGACGACAAAACCTTCATCACCGTAGCTGTGGTGCTCTATACGATAGCCCCAGCTGCTACGCAGCGAATGCCCGAGTGGCAAAAGAGCTAGACCGACCGTGAGCACTGGCCAGCCCAACAAGCGCAAGTAGCTGTCTTTTAAATTACCACCATAGGAAAAACGACGACCCCGATAGCTTGTAGCAGCGGCGTGTTCGAGAAGGCTGTGATGGCGATACATTGGATACAGCAACGCTGACACCGCAACAATCGCGAAAAAGAGCACAGGCGAAAACAAAGCGGCGGCAATACTAGCGACAAAAAGAACGGGTATCAATAGGGCCTGACTCAGCAGTTTTTTATTGTCTGGCCAGTAGCCTAGCTGGTGCTTACCCACGGAAGTTTTGCTGTAAAAATACTGATGTTTTCGTGATTTGGCCCAAGGCTTTAGCAAGCCCAGCGAGCAGACGGTCATCAAAACATTGACGATCCAGATTTCAAAATACTCTGCCGTGGTTCCATCAAATCGACACGATAGCGTGTCTACCGATTCGTGCTCTCCAGCCTTGGCGGCTGAAGCAGTGCGGCGCGATAATAGCCCTAACATGGCTGCGACCTTTATTTTATTATTGTGATTATTGCATACCGTCAACTAGACGATCATTGAGCAAGGTAGCGACCTATGGCTGCTTTTTTTTACTACATAGCTCCCCGGGCGGGCCGCAATCAGAGCCTGAGCAGCCCCAATCCCGCCAGTACGAGGCAGGTTGCAGCCCAGTATCGCAAGGACCAAGGCTCCTTCAGCCACACCACGCCTATGATCATTGCGAAGAAGACAGAAGTCTCGCGAAGTGCGGCAGCAACCGGTACGGAAATTACCGTCATGGCCCATATAACAATCCAATAGCTAAACAGCGACAGCAGACCGGCGACCAAACCCGGACGAGCATGCGCCCTCAACTCCCCCAGAAGTTTCGCTCGATAGCGCCAGGCGACAAACAGCGTCACGGGAAAAAACTGAGCGACAAACAGCCAAGCGGTATAGCTGTGTGGGTTGCTGGCCTGACGCGCGCCCTGTCCATCGACAATCGAGTAAGCAGCAATAAAACAGGCCGTTAGCATTGCCCAAGCAGGTCCTTGCCAGGTTCGAGTGTGCAAAAGAGGTGTAATCGCGAGTGACAAGACTCCTGCCGTGAGTAAAATCACACCGACCACTTGATAGAAATCTAAGTGCTCGTCGAGCAACCCCACAGAAAGCAACATCACTAAGATCGGCGCGCCGCCACGGGCGATGGGATAGGCCACCGACAAACCACAATGACGGTAGGCCGCACTCAAACTCCAGAAGTAACCGCAGTGAATACACGTGGACAGGGCGATGTATGGCCAAGCTGCAGAACCAGGCATGGGCAGCACCGATGCCATCACGGCCCCGCCAAGCGCCGCACCTGCGGTAATCAGCATCACCGTGATAGCACGCTCAGCTTTTATTTTGAGCAGAGTATTCCAAAGGGCGTGCAATACCGCTGCAACAAGTACCAGCACAACAGCCACATCTGTCGAATCAATCACGCGCGGGCTTGAGCAAAGGCGAAGATGGCAAGCTGATCGCGAGTAGCAACCCAAGCCCTGCCATTACCAAGATAAAGCTGAATGCCAGAGTATAATCGCCCGTTTGGTCGTGCCAGACCCCCGCCATAAACTGAGCAAAGGCTCCACTGGCTGTGCCACTCATTAATATGATGCCAAATAGCGTTGCGTGTGCTCGCATGCCAAACACAGACGCCACAGTCGGTGAGACGGCGGTAAACAAACCGCCATGTGCAAACCCATAAAATGCCGCAAACACGTAGAGACTGTTAGCCGCCTCTATGAATCGCAACAAAATCAGCGAAGCACATAAAACCGACAAACACACAAGCAGGCAAGTTTTCCCGCCCCAGCGATCAAACAGAAAGCCAACCGTCAAACGGCCAAACGCACTGCAGGCCCCAATGGTGGACAAAGTCCAGGCGGCTTGTTGCGCCCCCAGTCCCAGCTCGAGACCATGAGACACCAAATGCACAGGAACAGTCATTAAAGCGGGAAAGAAACAAAACTGAATAGCACACAAAGTCCACAGCGTGCGCGTTTGTCGCGCCTCCGCCAGGCTATAACCCGTTGCGCCTGCGGCTGCACGAGCGACTGTAGTGGTCGGCGACGAAGAGCCAACTCCCTGAGCGGCCAGCAATAACAAGAACAGCGCGGCGCCGCCCAAAGCAAATGCAGCATCGCGCCAACCCCATACAACGATCAGCCCCGCCACTATGGCGGGTGCGACAGCCTGGCCCAGTGCTGTTCCGGTTTTTACAATACCGGTCATCATCCCGCGATTATCGGGAAAACGATTCGCCACCGGAGAGAGGGTGCCTACATCGTGGACCGACAGGGCGAGGCCCAACAATAGAGCAAAACCCAACAACAGCTGCCAGGGTTGCTGCATAAAACCCAGTACCAAAAAGGCCAGACAAGTGAACACTGCCGCTAGACGCAGCAGCCCAAGCGGGCCGAAGCGATCAACCAATGCTCCCGACGGAAAGGCCATGCCTCCCATCAACAGCAAGACCAAGGTAGAGCCACCACTGAGCATGGCGCGTGACCAGCCAAACTCCGCCTCCAGTGCAGGAACAAACACCCCGTAGGAGAATAGGCACCCCACCATAACAGCCTGCAGGCCGAAGGCACCGGCGACGAGGCTAGGTGCCCTGTTTAACTGTTGCCACCACATGGTGTATTCCCCGTTGAGTACCACGCCCAAGTGACTGATCACCACTGGCTTCCCGATTTCCGCTGACCCTTTTTCGCCATGCCGCCGCCTGCCGCCGTCCAGTACCTAGCCAGCTATGCCTCTCCTGTCTGACAAGGGTCTGACAAAAAATTGCTGCGCGCAAATACGGGCGATGATTAATGATCAGTCACTCAGCATGAGCTCTACTGGCGCAGTTTATAGCCGGTTTTAAACATCCAGGCCACTATCAACAGACAAACACCCAGAAAGACAGCAATCATCGCCAGGCTCCAGCCCACTGGCACATCGGCGACACCAAAGAAGCTCCAGCGAAACCCGCTGACCAAATACAACACCGGGTTGAGCATGGTTACGCTCTGCCAGAACGGAGGCAGCATGCTCACCGAATAAAAGCTGCCACCCAGAAACACTAAGGGGGTGACGATAAGCATGGGTACCAACTGCAATTTTTCAAAATTGTCGGCCCATACACCGATAATAAAACCAAATAGCGAAAAAGATACGCACGTTAGCAAAAAGAAGCCCAGCATCCAAAACGGATGCTCGATACGCAAATCGACAAAAAAAGTGGCGGTAATTAGGATAATGGTACCGATAATAAACGACTTGGTGGCCGCGGCCCCCACGTAGCCAAGCAGTATTTCCACAAAGGAAATGGGCGCCGACAGAACCTCGTAGATAGTGCCCGTGAACTTGGGAAAATAGATGCCAAAGGCCGCATTGGAGATACTCTGTGTCAGCAGCGACAGCATCATCATGCCAGGCACAATAAACGAACCGTAGGGCACGCCTTCAACAGATTCGATACGCGAGCCGATCGCTGCTCCAAATACAACAAAATACAAGGCTGTAGACAACACGGGAGAAGCGATACTCTGCAGCAGAGTGTTCCAAGTGCGCAGCATTTCGTTGTAGTAAATCACCTTAACCGCGTACAGGTTCATGCGCTCTCCTCCACCAAATTCACAAAAATCTCTTCAAGTGAACTCTGGTGCGTGACAATGTCCTTGACGCCTAGCCCGGCATCGTTGATACCTTGCAACAACGCAGTGATGCCTGTACGTTCGGCGCGCACATCGTAGGTGTAGGTAAGTTTTTCACCCTCTGCAGACAACTCCAAGCCATAGCTGGAGAGCGAGTCAGGTACAACCGTGGTGGGCTCGCGCAGTTCTACCGTCAGTTGTTTTTTGCCCATCTTGGCCATAAGCGTAGCTTTGTCATCCACTAACAGAAGTTTGCCACCGTTGATCACCCCCACTCGATCAGCAATAGCTTCAGCCTCTTCTATGTAGTGCGTGGTGAGGATAATGGTCACGCCATCGGCTCGGAGCTGCTCGACGATCTGCCACATATCTTTGCGCAGTTCCACGTCCACCCCTGCCGTGGGCTCGTCGAGAAACAATACGCGTGGCTCATGTGAGAGCGCCTTCGCAATCAGCACCCGACGCTTCATGCCGCCGGACAGCTGCATCAACATACTGTCCTTTTTGTCCCAGAGTGAGAGCTGTTTGAGCAACTTTTCCAGATAAGCCGGATTTTGTGGTTTACCAAATAAACCGCGGCTGAAACTCACGGTATTCCACACCGTATCAAAGGCTCCCAGCGTCAGCTCCTGCGGCACCAAGCCAATGGCAGAGCGTGTCTGACGGTAGCCCCCTTGGATACTGTGTCCATCGACGAGCACTTCACCTTCGCTCGGATTCACAATGCCGCAAATGATAGAAATTAGAGTAGTTTTTCCGGCCCCATTCGGGCCTAACAAGGCGAGAATTTCACCCTGCGCGATATCCAGAGACACCCCCTGCAAAGCCTTGTGGCCCGTACCGTAGGTCTTGGATAAATTCGTGATCGAAACAATAGGCTGCACCCTGGCTACCCTCCGCTAGACAACCGGGCAATGGTATCAGCCAAGCGGCGTCACGTGTTGTCCAGTATTCTGTCCGGAGCTAAAAAACAGGCTTTGAAACACGCTAACCAGAGACCGTACTCAATGAAAAACGTCTTAGGCCAGAACATGAAACCCTTACCAGACCCCGTACGGATAGAGTGCAACGGCATTGAGCTGGAAGTATTTACCGAGGGCCAAGGCAAACCCCTGCTTTTATGTCACGGCTGGCCCGAACACGCTTACTCGTGGAGACACCAATGGCGGGCCCTGCTGGACATGGGTTACCAACTGATAGCCCCCAACCAGCGTGGTTACGGCCTGTCTTGCTGCCCGAAAGATGTAGCAGCCTACGACATCAACCAGCTCACCGGCGATATTTGCGCTTTACTAGATCAATTTGGGCACGACAAGGCGCTTTTGGTCGGCCACGACTGGGGCGCTATCGTCGCGTGGAATATGGCCTTACTGCATCCGCAACGAGTGAGCGGGCTGATCAATTTCAGCGTTCCGCTGATGCGCCGCGGTGAAAAAAACTGGATCGATTTTTGGGAGGAAAAACTCGGCCCGGATTTTTATATGGTGCATTTCAGCCGCCGACCGGGCGTGGCTGATGCTGTGTTTGAGGCTCACACAGAGCAATTTCTGCGCAACCTCTACCGAACTGATTCCTTGACCCAAAACCAGGCAAACCTGAGCGAAGGCATGTTCTTAATTAACCTAGCGATGGCTAGCCACTCATCGGGCAATCCGATCATGCAAGAGCACGAGTTACAGGTTTTTCTGCAAGCGTTCACACACACCGGATTTACCCCCGGGCTCAACTGGTACAGAAATATGTCGCGCAACTGGGCGATTTTGGCAGACGCACCCGAGCAGGTACATTGTCCGACATTAATGATTTATGGCGCCCGCGACATGGTGCCGCAAGACCCGAAGCTCTCAGACAAGGTTCCATTGCTAGAAACAGCCACAGTGGATTGCGGGCACTGGATCATGCAAGAAAAACCGGCTGAGTCGACCGAGCTAATGATCAACTGGCTGCATCAATATTATCCGTCTCGATGAGCAAGTCACAGGGCTTATTGTGATCGGGAATAGCTAGATAGTCTTGTCTGGCAATGCAGACAAGCACGGTTATTCTCAGCAACGCTTGGTCTTGCTCCGCTAGCGCAGAAGTAGCTTGAGAAACAGCGTAAAGAATCACTGCGTGGTCATTACTCTCTGACGTGATAAGCGGCAATCACGGCGTTGGCATGGCTCACTCGAGCGCGGGCAAACCCTTGCCATTGGGTTCGCGCCCTACCAGCCTGCGCCAGCTGATTTTATCCACAGAGGCAATATCGACTCGCCCATCCGCTATCGCTCCCACACCGCTCAAATGTCTCTGTGCGGGCAAGCGTGCATCAAACCAACAAGCCTAGAGATTTCAGATGCTAGGAGCAGTTGTGAGCTTCCACATTTGCGGGCACAGATACATCGTCAATCGAGCTACCACCGCAGCATGGACTATCCACCACCAGAACAACCTGCAGGCGGGGCACTAGAGATTGACTTCGCCCTCAATAAGAAGATGAACATCTCCACCGATACGCACATTGCTACCATCGCACCCAACAGAGACTCGCCCGCAGCGATTTATAGCCGTACCTTGCGCTATTGACAGTGCGCCCTCCAAACGACCCTGCTGCTGCAACCAATGAGCTAAAGCGGAATTCAGCGAGCCGGTGATAGGGTCTTCGCTCATCCCGCTCGACGGTGCCAACATGCGCACTTCAAAGTCTGCTTCCGCACCCACATTGTGTGCACCAATTAAACCAATAGCCTTAAACATCGGCCAACGCACCAACGAAGAGTCGACCGCGAGCACATCCTGCGCTGACGCCAGCTCAAATGCCTGCCAGACGGGGCCATTATTGAGTTGCACACCGCGCAGCACCTGATTCTCAGATATACCGAGTGCACCGAGGATACTCGCACGAAGCTCTACATCCATCGCGCGTATTTCTGTCGGCGGCGCTTCGAACGCAAAAGCGTTCGTTGCGCCATAATGCACCTTGACCACACCCACGCCACATTCCTGCCGCACGACCCCTTTTGTCTTGGGCACTCCACCGCTTTGCAGCCAAGCAGCGCAACTGCCCAAGGTCGGATGACCTGCAAAGAGCATCTCTCGTGTTGGCGTCATGATACGTACTTTGTAGTCGTTAGCCGGGTTGTCTGGTGGAAAAAGAAAGGTTGTTTCGGCAAGGTTAGTCCAGGCGGCAAAGCGCTGCATAGTCTCGTCGCTTAAACCCTCTGCATTTACTACCACCGCTAATGCATTACCCTGTGTTGGCACAGGGCTGAAAACATCACACTGCACATATCGACGACGAGCCATGCTCTCTCCGCACTGTTTGATTTGTGAATAAACAAAACTCAAAGGACGCCATACTAACAACGTCAAGCGTGAAATTTTTGATTTATCTAATCTCGCCGGGTAACGAGAAAACAACAGCGAGTCCACTGCAGTTCTCTCTCGGGCAGGCCCAAATGTCGCCACCTCTAGACCGGACAAGGCGCGAGATCGCAAACAGACCAAAGCTCTTATCAATCACTCTTGGCACTTCGTTTTTAAACAGAAGAGATGGATCCGCCAGACCCTCGCCATTGTCACATACTGTTATTTCAAAGCCGCTATCGGTGGCTTTCGCACTAATCTCAAGAAAAATGCTCTTGTCTTTATTGTGTTTGATAGCGTTGTCTATCAGGTTTCTCAACACAATCTGGGTGGATATACGGTCACCGAAAATTTCAATATCTTCTACCGCGGATTGATGCTGGTTATCCGGATCTAGCGTGGAAATTATCTTTCTGCAAAGAGACGTGAGCGAAAAAGCTTCAATGGACTCAGCCGTGCTTGAGGATTGAGCAAAGTTGATAATCTCTCCGACCAACGCATCAGTATTTTTGCTCACTTTTTGCAACAACTCCACCAGACGGAGCTTGCCGTCTCCCAAGTCGACAAAGCCTTCTCTCAGCATATCCGCGAGATAATGCATATTACGCATAGGGCTACGTAGGTCATGGGCGGATAAACTAATCAATTGCTCCATCTCAACATTGAGTTCGACTTCCCTCATCTGGATTTCGCGCAGCTTATATTCAGCATCGACAATGTTCGCGGTTCCAACGATTCGCTCCACCTTTCCTTCTGCATCGAGCTTAGGGATCAACACCGTCCTTACATGAGTATCTTGCCCGTCCAAAGGTATAGTCAGCTCATAGCTAGCCTTTTTTCCAGAAGCCATACACTCGCGATGATAGGTATAAGCCAGCTCTCCGAATTTTCCCGGGTAAATTTGTTTCGCTGTCTTTCCATACCAGTCTTCGCGTGACAGTTTTGCTTTTTCTTTGACAAGAGTATTAATAGCCACGTATACCGGCTCATCTTGCGAACTTCTGGACAGAATAAAAATGGGCGCGTCTACTTGGTCAAGTATCTCTAAGATTTCGGGGTTCATACCAAACAGACCACTTTAGCCATTCTTAAAGAGTGATAGGTTTAAATTCATGCGAACCATACAAACATTAACCTCACATTCTCGCTAACACCGATATATTTAAAACTTACGCTATTACGAGGCATGTTGAAAGATCTATACGACCCAATTACCCATACGAGGCACCGAGCAAAAAAATAGACTTCCCGCTTGCATCGACTCGAATCTTGGCGTCTAAAACAGCAGCGGCAACACCTACGTGAAGCAAAAAAATTAAAATGACATGCGGGAACTATGCTCTAGCATATCAACCACCCCACGGGACAAAACACCATGCCGAACCCAACCATGAAAGCCATTGTCACTACCGGCAACGGCGGCTACGACAAGCTTATTTATCAAGACTGGCCCATGCCAGTCCTCGCGAACGGCGAAGTACTGCTCAAAGTACTGGCAGCAGGTATGAACAACACCGAAATTAACACCCGCCTGGGCTGGTACTCCGCCTCGGTCACCGAGTCCACTTCAGACACCGCTTCGCAGAACCCAAGCGTTGAAAACAACGACGGAGGCTGGAACAAGGGCACTCCTTTTCCCTTTGTTCAGGGCACCGACTGCTGCGGCCAAGTCGTGTCAGTAGCTGATGCGAGCGACGAGCATCTTATCAATAAGCGTGTGTTGGTCAGAGCCTGTATGCGCGTCACAGACTTTAACTCGCTGGACAATATCTGGATGGGATCAGATTTCGATGGTGCATTCGCACAATACGTAAAGGTGCGCGCAAGCGAAGTATTTCCGGTGCAGTGCGACTGGAGTGACGCCGAGCTTGGCACCATCCCCTGCGCCTACGCTACTTCCGAGAATATGCTGCATCGGGCCGAGCTTAGTGCAGGTGAGACAGTTCTAATCACCGGGGCTTCCGGTGGCGTAGGTTCTGCCACGGTGCAGCTGGCCAAGCGTCGCGGTGCACGGGTTGTTGCCGTAGCAGGTGGCTCCAAACACTCGGCGGTCGCCGATCTGGGCGCCGACCAATTACTCGACCGCTCGGCGGATATCCTTGAGGCTCTGGGCGCCGAGTCTATTGATCTGGTGATCGACAACGTCGCGGGAGACAACTTTCCAGCCATGTTAAAAGTACTAAAACGGGGCGGAAGATTAGTCTCGTCTGGCGCGATAGCCGGCCCGGTGGTTAGCTTGGATATGCGCGATATGTACTTAAAAGACATCCGCCTTATCGGCACCACCGCCTGGGATGAACCGGTCTTTGCAAACCTTATCGGCTACATAGAGCGAGGTGAAATAAAACCTTCTTTGGCCAAAACCTATCCGCTGGAAAAAATAGCCGAAGCGCAGGAAGAATTTCTGAAAAAAGCACATGTGGGCAAGTTTGTGCTTATACCTCCTATAGCGACAGAAAAGTAAGAACAAAGCAGCGACAACTCGCCGCGCGTTAACGACCAGCAATCATATTTTTGCGCTAAAATCACTAAAGCGATGCTTGGGTGCATATTAGCTATTTCATTCTCAGGGCAGATCATGGCAAAACAAACCGGTGGACAAGAAAAAACGCTAAAGCACGCTGTTATCTACAATCTAAAAATACTATCCGGATTAGCGTTATCCGTCGTGATGCCCACGCGCAAAGCACACATGGAGCGCGTGGCCACCATCCCCTGGCACGAGCAATCTGAACCCGACGCCATCGATCGATTGATCCGCACAGCGCTGCTGTGGCAAAAAAGCCGAGACCGCAGCGGCGCGAGCCTGGCATCTTTGCACAAAAGTTTTTGGACACAGCAATCAGCCGAGGCCTACTACGCCGGCACCCAATCGAGGTTCGCTAAGACCTTTCTGCCGCACTTCGATCACTTTCTGCAGACTTACGCAAAGCACTTGCAGCAGCAAGAAATCCGCACTCTGATCGAAATTGGCTGCGGCGATGGCCAGCTGTTGCGACATGCCAAACAAACACTGCCAATAGACCGAGCAATCGGGCTAGATTTGAGTGTCGACCAAATAGAAAAAAATAACGCCACCAACACCGCCGAAGGCATCGAATACCACAGCGGAGACGCCCGTAGCTGGATAGCCGACAATGCAGGCTCAAACACCGCCTATATGACTGGCCTAGGTGTTTTAGAGTACTTCACCGAGAAGCAGTTGAGCCTACTGCTTGGACACATTGCGGCCGAAAAATCACCCGCGCTTGCATTACTAATAGAACCTATAGATATTCACGCTGATCTCACAAGCTTCAACCGCTCCTATGTCGTGGGCGAAGAGCACAGCTTTACGCATAACTACCCGCGCAGGCTTATAGAATCTGGTTGGAAAATACTCGATCAAAAAGAAGTTTTGCTCGACGACTACCGCTGGCTCGTGGTGATGGCACAAAGCAACTGAGGTGAACGATGCTTCTCGATACGCTTGCTAACTATTTTCCGTATGCGATAGCAGCCTTGGTGGCTGCCGTGCTGCTATTGGTGCTGGTCAAAAAATTCAAAGGCTGACTAATCGGTCCTAGGCGCCCCCGAAAATCATCCCATTCTCGCTACGCCACA
>JBMYWE010000038.1:0-3900 GCA_049607125.1 Granulosicoccaceae bacterium
CGTTTAGTGCTCGGTTTCTTCTGTGCTTGCATTGATTTTTTCCAGTACCGCTTGGCGCAACTCTGGATTCGTCTCATCAACAAAACTGTCCGAGAGCTTTCTTAGCTCGCGCAGTTTGGTGCCCAAAATAACCTTTTTGGCCCCTAGCAGAGAGTTGGAAGGCATGGAGAAGTCTCGCAGACCGAGACCCATCAGCAATCGAATAAAACGTTGGTCGCCGGCCATCTCACCACACATAGACACAGGCACTCGGCGTTTGCGGCCGGCATCGATCGTCATTTTGATCAGGCGTAATACAGCTGGGTGCAAGGGGTCGTAGAGGTAGTTGACGTGGTCGTCGATGCGGTCGATAGCCAGCGTGTATTGGATCAGGTCGTTGGTGCCTATGGAGAGAAAATCCAGTACTTTGGCGAATTGATCGGCGGCGATAGCTGTAGAAGGCACCTCGATCATGCCACCCACTTTGATGTCTTCGCCGACCTTTTGACCTTCCTCAAGCAAGGCCTCGCGCACTTGATTAAGCAAGGCACGGGTCTCGTGGACTTCGTCGATATTGGTGAGCATAGGCAGCAGGATATTGACCGGTCCACGCGCTGCTGCTCGCAAGATAGCGCGTAGCTGAGGTACAAACAGTGCGGGCTCTTTGAGGCAGCGACGAATGCCACGTAAGCCAAGTGCGGGGTTGCGTTCTTGTGGGCCTTTTTCGGTGTGTGCCGCTTGCTTGTCCGCCCCGAGATCGACCGTGCGGATGGTGAAGGGTGCACCTTTGAGCGAGCGGATGATCTTGCTGTAAACCTGAAAGTGTTCTTCCTCGGTCGGGATATCCTCCCGGTTCATATAGAGGAACTCGGTGCGATACAGGCCCACGCCTAACGCGTTGGCACGGCGCAAGGCTTTGATGTCATCATCATTTTCGATGTTGGCGAATAAATTGATCGCGGTGCCACAAGCGGTTTCGGCGGTGGCGTCGCGCAGTTTTTCAAGTTCGCGGGCGGCGCGTTTTTGCTCGCGCTGGCGCTTCTTGTAGAGCGTGATCGACTTTTCGTGCGGGTCGGCAGATACCAGCCCGGAGCTGCCGTCCATGATAACTTCGTCGCCGTCGCGCAAAAATTTGCGCGCTGAGTGCACGCCGACAATGGCCGGTATACCAAGGCTGCGCGCCAGTATGGCAGTGTGTGAGAGTTGACCGCCAGACTCGGTGATAAAGCCCGCCACACCTTGCGTCTGCATCACGATGGTGTCAGCTGGCGTGAGGTCATCGGCGACTACTATGACGCCTGCCCACTCTTGCTCGCCCGCTTTGATTCGGCGCCTGTCGCCGTGTTGTAGCGCGTGCAAAATGGCGTCAACTACGTGGTTGATATCATTCTTGCGGGTGGCGAGATAGGGGTCTTCCATGTCCTCGAAGACTTTGATGATCGCCTCGCGATGTTGGTGTAGTGCCCATTCGGCATTGACCAAATTTTCGCCGATGGTGATACGCGGCTGGTTGATTAAGGTCTCGTCAGTCAGCATCAGCATGTGTGTTTCGATGAAGGTGCTGATATCAGGGCCGGCGTCGGTGGGGATGGTCTCGCGCACGGCCACGAGTTCTTTTTGGGCGGTGGCGATGGCCTGATCGAAGCGTTTAATCTCGGCTTTGACACGGGCTTTAGTGATGGCGCGTTCGCGTATTTCGAGCTTGTCCCGCATGAGTAAGCGGGTGGGCGCTATGCCGATGCCACGGGACACGCCGATCCCGTTGAACATCAAGCTCATGTCATTCGTCCTCGTCGAAGCGGTTGTTGATGAGGTCGAGAACGGCATCCATAGCTTCTACTTGGTCGGTGCCGTCGATGCTGACGTTGAGCAAGGTGCCTTGGCTAGCTGCGAGCATCATGACACCCATGATGCTCTTGGCATTGACCTTGTGGCCGTCGCGCTCTATGTCGATATTGGCTTCGAAGGCGGAGGCAACCTTGACAAGTTTTGCGGCCGCACGCGCGTGTAGGCCGAGCTTATTGATGATTTCTACTTCTTCAGTGAGCATGGGTGGTCCTCGGTCGTCGCAGGTGGTTTAGTCGAGCTCGCGATGTCGGACGGAGACGGAGCGACCCGTTTGGCGAAAGAGCTCAGCCAAGCGCTCAGACATATACACGCTGCGGTGGCGGCCTCCTGTGCATCCGATTGAGATGGTGAGGTAGGCGCGATTCTCTGCTTCAAATTGTGGCACGAAACGGCTGAGAAAGTCGGCGATTGATTGATACATTTCCTCGACTGAGGCGTGCTCTTCGAGAAACTTGACAATTGGCTGGTCGCTTCCGGTGTGGGGGCGCAGACTAATATCCCAATGTGGGTTGGGCAAACAGCGAATATCAAAGGCGAAATCAGTGTCCAGTGGCGTGCCGTGTTTGTAGCCAAAGGACTGAAACAGCATCGACATGCCGTCGGCGTCTTTGTCGATCAGGCGCTCGTGGATGTGTTTGCGCAACTGATGCAAGTTGCTGTTGGTGGTATCGATAAACACGTCGGCAGACATGCTGATCGGTTCTAGTCGTTCGCGCTCTAGGTTGATCGCCTGCACCAGTGGAATGCTCTCGGTGGTCAGCGGGTGGCGGCGGCGTGTCTCGTTGAAACGGCGCACCAGGGTGTCTAAGTCTGTCTGTAGAAATAGCACTTCAACCGTGATGCCGTCGTCGCGTAGTCCCTGTAGGATTTTGGGCAGACTTTGCATGCCCTCTTCGTCACTGGAGCGGGCGTCGACGCCAATGGCTATTTTGTTCAATACCGGGCGTGAATTGAGTTTGTCGATCAAGTCGGGCAGTAGCTCGACGGGTAGATTGTCAATGCAGTAGTACCCGGCATCTTCGAGCGTGTGCAAGGCAACGCTTTTCCCCGAGCCGGATTGTCCACTCACGATCAGGCACCGCATTTTAAAACCCCTTGGCCAAAAATTGGCGTTGTCGTTCCTGTAGGTCTGCCGAGGCATAGATGCCTTGGGACATAAGCAAAAAATTTCTGGCGGCGGCTTCAACTAGCACCGCCAAGTTTCTACCTGGCGCCACGGGTATGGTGATCTCGGTGATCTCTACCCCCAAAATGCGTCGCACGCGGCGTTGGCCGTCAAGGCGATCAAAGTTTTGCAAGTCCTCGGTTGTGCACTGTTTCAAGTGCACAATGAGGTGCAGAGTCATTTTACTACGAGTAGCCGCGTCGCCGTACATTTGCTGCACATTAAGTATGCCTAAACCACGCACTTCGAGAAAATTTTCTAACACTTCGGGGCAGGAGCCCTGCACGGTGTTTGGGCCGGTGCGGGTGAACAAGGGGGCGTCGTCCGCCACTAGCGAGTGTCCGCGGCTGATCAGCTCCAGCGCCACTTCGCTCTTGCCGGTGCCCGCATCGCCGGTAATCAGTACCCCGCCACCTAGTACGCCTAAAAAAACGCCGTGTTCTATGCGCTCAGGTGCAAGGCGGCGGGCGAGGTAATAGCGCAGCTCGGCTATCAGTTCGCGCGCAGGTCGGGGCGAGCGTAACAAGGCAAAATCGCAACGATTAGCTTGCTCTATACACCGGGCTGGTGGTTCAAGGTCATCGCTGTAGATAATGATATTGCTGCCTTCGCAGCGCTGGAAGTAATCTGGGCTATCGCTGCTATGCAGCGCTTTGTACTCGGTTTCGCCAATAATTTGAATGCGATTGGGGGAGACGGGGTTGAAGTAGCCCGTGAGATTGGGGCGTTCGGCGTCCTGTCCTTCGCGTGAGATCTCTGTCTGTGCTGTCTGCCGTCCGGCTATCCAACTCAGCGCCAGGGGGCCGTGCAGGGCCTCGTAGAACGCTTGGATGGTGAGCTTGTTGATCATTCAGGCGGTGCAGTGGGGCGCAGCAGCTCAAGCACTTCTTCCGGGGTGGAGGCTTGGC
>JBMYWE010000038.1:3910-8014 GCA_049607125.1 Granulosicoccaceae bacterium
TGTTCGCTGAATTTTTTTGCGATGTCGGCCAGAAGACCTAAATGGGTGTCTGTCGCTTCACTTGGTACCATAAGGCCCACCAGCAGGTCGAGAGGCTTCCCGTCGGCCGCATCGAATTCTATCGGCTCATCCAAAGTGATCAGCGCAGCCATGGGCTCATCTATGCCGTCCATGCGGCAGTGAGGAATGGCGATGCCGTGTCCGAGGCCGGTGGAGCCGAGGCGTTCGCGGGCACAAAATTGATCAAAGACCTTGCGAGCTTTTAACTCTGGGTCGGAATCTGCGAACAAATCGGCGAGCTTTTGCAGCGCGCGTTTTTTGCTGCCGATGTCCGCGTTGCAAAGCACGCGGTCTTTGTTAAGTAGTTCGTACAGTCCAGGCATGATGGTTGCGCCGTTCAGTGAGACGGCTGGTTGTCCTTCCCCGCTGTGAGGTTGGCGATTAAACAGCGGGGAGGACGTGGCGTCAAGTCAGTCTGTGAAAAGACTGTCTTTTTTATTCCTCCAGTTGTTTGTCGAGCAGCTCTTTTTCCTTGCGGTGGTGGTCTTTGAGCTTCTCTTTGTGCTTGATGATTTGACGGTCCAGTTTGTCGGTCATCAGGTCGATGGCGGCGTACATGTTTTCGTCGACGGTGTCGGCGAAAAGGGTAGCGCCAGTGACGTGCACCGTTGCCTCTGCCTTCTGTCGTTGTTTTTCCACGCTGAGAATGACCTGGATGTCAGTCACGTTGTCAAAATGTCGCTCCAGTTTGTCGATTTTGTCTCCGACGTAGCGATGGAGGGAATCCGTGATCTCCAGGTGATGTCCGGCGATGGTGAGATTCATGTAGTTCTCCTTTTTGAGAGGCGTGTTGCAGAGCCAGCACTGAGCTGGCACGAGGAATTGTTCGCGGGGGCGAACAATGGATTCAATGCGCCTAGCGCGTCCTTGTCAGAGCGGTGGGGGCGGGCTTCCTGCCCTGAATTAAAGCTAAAAACCCCGGGTGAATGACGGAATTTTTTACAAACTATTGTTGCATCGAAAAAACCTGAAACAAGACCTATCGCCTCATGGGCGACCACGCTTTTTTCATGTTCCCTATACATGCCAATAACTTGCAAACCTTTTCCGTGCTCAACCGAGGCTTCTAGGTTAAACGCTTGAAACGTCGACGCCACCGCATCAAAAGCGGTGGCTGTCAGGCTGTCAAAAAAGCGCTTTGTGTTCAGATTAGTTTAGCCTTTTTCTTTCGTTTGAGGGTGGGATCGCCATCGACTCGCGGTATTTTGCGATGGTACGGCGAGCCACTTTGATGCCATTGCTGACTAAGGTGCTGGCGATCTTGCTGTCGCTCAGCGGGGACTGGTGATCTTCATTGGCCACTAACTCGCGAATCATGGCGCGGATTGCGGTGGCAGAGCACTCTCCGCCGTCGGCCGTGGCCACGTGCGAGGAGAAGAAGAACTTAAACTCGTGGATGCCACGCGGCGTATGCATGAACTTCTGCGTAGTGACCCGAGAGATAGTTGATTCGTGCATATCCAGTTGTTCGGCAATGTCGCGCAAAACCAGAGGTTTCATCGCCATCTCGCCATGCTCTAGGAAGTCTCTTTGGTGCTCAACAATCGCTGTGGCCACACGCAGCAGCGTTTCGTTGCGGCTCTGCAGGCTTTTGATAAACCATCGCGCCTCCTGCAAGTGATTGCGGATAAACGTGTTGTCGTCGCTTTTGTCAGCGCGCTTGACCATGTTGGCGTAGAGACTGTTGATGCCCAATCGTGGTGCAATGTCCGGATTTAGTTCAACCTTCCAAGCATCGCGCTCGCGGCGTACAAAGACGTCTGGCACGATGTATTGCGCGTTGTTGGCCGTGATTTGCGCGCCTGGGCGAGGGTTGACTGAGCGGATTAAGTTGATCGCTTCGTGTAGTTCGCCGTCGGTGATTTTCATTTCGCGGCGAATTTTTGGCAGATCGTGTGACCCCAGTAGCGCCAAATGTTTGCCAACCACCGTCAGAGCGCGGTCGCGAACGACGGAAGACGGTAGTTGTTCGAGCTGAACGTACATGCATTCGCCGACATCACGTGCACCGCAGCCCACGGGATCTAGGCGCTGAATAAAGCTGAGCAGTTTCTCCGCGCTTTCGTTGCTGATCTGATCAGAAGCACCTAGGTCTTGGTTGCTGCTCTCAATGATGTCTTCGAGTGGGTCTGTCAGGTAGCCCGCGTCATCGATAGCTTCGATGATCGCTGCACCAGTTTGGTGCTCGGCTGAGCTGAGTGGGCTCAAATAGAGCTGTTCAAGCAGGTGGTCCTGTAAGGATGCTGCACCGCTTGAATGGAATTCGGTGAAGTCCCGGCTGCCCTCTTCGCCGCGAGAGCTAGACGCTGTGTAGCTGGGCTCGTAAACGTCTTCCCAGGCACTGTCGACGGGGAGTTCATCAGGCATGACCTCGGACTGTAGGCTCTCGTCGGAACTCGCCTCGGCGGGCGCATCAGCGAAGCCACCGTCCGCTGTTTCTAGTTCTTTGGCTTGGGCTTTCTCTGCCTCGGCTTCCTTGACCTCCTTGCGAGTCGTTGAGGAGGCCTCTTCATTGGTGCTGCTGCTGTCTTCTTCATTGACTTCCAGCAGGGGGTTGGATTCCAGTGCATCCTGAATTTCGGACTGCAATTCCAATGTGGAGAGCTGCAACAGGCGTATTGCTTGCTGTAGCTGAGGGGTCATGGCCAGAGACTGGCCCATTTTTATATGTAGTGCTTGTTTCATGACGTTCCACATCCCTTCACCGGGCGCGAGCCTGTGCCTATAGCGGCAGCAGTTTCGCAAGAGTTTGCCGATGCCTCTCCGTGCGACCGTTAATGGTGCTGGTTTGGCTTCTACCTTATGCCCAGGCGTTGCCTGAGTGCAAGTGAAGTATGGATGGAAAATTGAGGGGTGCAACAAACAGTTTGGCGATAGGTCGCTTATAGATATCTGGTAGTCGCAAATAGGACTCATGTGCCAAATCATTGGCATTAAATGTGCTTTTATATCTGGAAGTTGTCACCTAAATAGATCTCTCGTACTTGGGTGTTCTCCAGTACCTCTTGCGGTGATCCCTCCGCCAGCACCGTCCCGTTCCCCAGAATGTACGCTCTCTCACAGATGCCGAGCGTTTCGCGCACATTGTGATCAGTGATCAATACGCCAATTCCCCGACTGCTCAGGTGTTTGATGATGCGCTGGATATCGCCCACAGAGATGGGGTCGACACCCGCGAAGGGCTCGTCCAGTAAAATAAAGCGCGGTTCCATCGCCAGTGCCCTAGCGATTTCGACGCGGCGGCGTTCACCGCCAGATAGTGACATGCCCAAGCTGTCGCGAATGTGGTCGATCTGCAATTCTTCAATCAGCATTTCTAGTTGGGTGTCTTGCTGGCTGCGCACTAGTTCTGTTCGCAGCTGCAGCACGGCGCGGATGTTGTCAGCGACAGATAACTTGCGAAACACAGAGGCCTCTTGTGGCAGGTAGCCAAGGCCTGCTTTGGCGCGCAGATGTACCGGGAGCTTGGTGATGTCTTGATCGTCTAGTGTCACTTTGCCCGCGTCTGCTTTGACCAAGCCCGCAATCATGTAGAAGCAGGTGGTCTTGCCGGCACCGTTTGGACCCAAAAGGCCTATAACCTCGCCTTTGCGCACACTCAGGCTGGCGTCGGTGACAACAGTACGACGCCCGTAGCTCTTGCGCAGGTTGTTGGCGTGAAGCGCGCTCATTACTTTTTCTTCTCGGGTTGTATCACGATTCTGACACGTTTTTTAGCGGTGCCCTGAGCGTTGATTTGAGCGGAACTGATGTTGTAGTCGATGCGCTCGCCGCTGAGTTCTCGGTCGGGTCGGCTCAAGGTGGCGCCGCCGAGCAGTGAGAGTTTGGACTCTATGGGGCGGTAGATGATTTGTTTGGCGCTGGCCTTGAGTGGTTTCCCGTCGTTGTCTGTGATGCTGTAGAGCAGTGGCTTGCCCTTGCCCTGGACTTCGGTAATTTCACCGTTTTTTAGCTGCAGGGTGATCAGGTCGGCGCTGATGCGCATGCTGCCCTGCACGATTTGTACGTTGCCACTCAGTGTGTGTTGTTGCTTGCCGTTGTCGA
>JBMYWE010000038.1:8024-11010 GCA_049607125.1 Granulosicoccaceae bacterium
GGTCGGCACTGATCTCGATGGGTTTTTCGCTGTCAGTGGGCAAAGCCATTGCTGGGGTTGAAGCGAGGCCGCACAAAAGGGCCGCAAATAACCTCAGGCCGCTGCCTGCTTTTTGTTTAGTTGGTTTGCTGCGTGTTGTATTGCGCATGGCTGTTGTCTCTGAATGTCAATTTGCCCGTTTCGATTTCGCCGGTCATTTTATCTGCTTGCAGTTGCCAGCCGGGTCCTTTGACGCTGACGCCGGTGTCGCTGCTGAGCAACATCTGCCTTCGGTCTAATAGCAAATTGGGTGTGATTAGCCTTACAGGGGTTTGGCCCTGAGTTAGTTGCATTAGCTGCACGCCGTTGATCAGGCTGACGCTCTGGCCGTCATCTGGCAGCAGCCCCGAGGCGGCGGTGAGCTCCCAGTCGGTTTTTTTGCGTTCGTCACTGTTGACGGTCAAGATTGGGTTGGTGACTCGTGCGAGTGCTTCGGTGGGTAAGTGGATCAAAGTCTCTGCCTTGAGGGTGAACTCAGCGTCCCCGTTGGGTTTGGTGCTGACAAGGGTGAAGGCTTCAAGGTAGTAGTCGGCCTTGGCGCTTACCATGGAGACGCTCTCAAACTCCGGGTTGCTAATTTGATGGCGACTGATCACTAGCCACAGCCCTGCGGCGCAGAGCAGGCCTACCAGTATCCACTGACGCACGCCGAAATTGGGCATGAGTTGCGGGGCTGTGCTCTCGGTTTCTTTGTTGCTTTGCGCTTCTGGGGTCTGCGGCATCAGCTCACTCCAGCCCTCAGCAGTGCATGCAGGTGGACCACGCCGGCAATTTGTTGTGCTTCGTCGAGCACTGGTAGGGCGGTGATGCTTCGGTCTTCCATTTGTTTGACAGCGCTGGCGGCCAGCGCATCTGGGTCTATTGTTTGGCAGGGAGAGGTCATGGCCTCGGCGACCGGACTCTCGTGCAGTGGCAGCCGCTGATCCAGTGCGCGACGCAGGTCACCGTCGGTGAAAACTCCTTCCAGGGTGTTGCCGTCGGGAGACACCAGAGTCATGCCCAAGCCTTTGCTGGTCATCTCCAGCAGGGCCTTATCAATGGTCGTGTCGCCACTTACCCAAGGAATGTCTGCGCCTACTGTCATGGTGTCGGCAACTTTTAGCAGTAGTCGCTTTCCCAGTGCGCCCGAGGGGTGTGAGCGGGCGAAGTCTTCGGCAGTAAAGCCGCGCGCTTCGAGCAAGGCGACGGCTAGTGCGTCGCCGAGCGCCAGAGTGGCCGTGGTGCTGGCGGTTGGTGCTAGCCCCAGTGGGCAGGCTTCTTCAGAGACGCTTACATCCAAATGCACGTCGGCAGCACGGGCGAGATTGGAGCTAGGTTTGCCGGTCAGGGCTATCAGTGGGATACCATGGCGGGCCAGCCAAGGTAGAAGGCTGAGAAGCTCAGTTGTCTCTCCTGAGTTGGATAGCCCGAGAATTACGTCGTCGCGTTTGATCATGCCCAGGTCGCCATGGCTAGCCTCCCCGGGGTGCACAAAGAAGGCGGCGGTGCCGGTGCTGGCAAAAGTGGCGGCGAGCTTGCGAGCGATATGGCCTGATTTGCCGAGGCCGGTGACGACCACGCGGCCTTCACACGCTAGTAGTAGCGTGCAGGCGCGGGCGAAGTTGTCGTCTAGCCGTTGGCGCAGGGCGGTGATGGCATCTGCTTCAATGCGCAGCACGGCGTCGGCGAGGGCAATCAAGTCAGGTTTGCTCATGCGGCTCGCTCCAGGCCCAGCCACACCATATATGCGACGAAGGCTGCCATAAGCAAAAAGCCTTCAGTGCGACTGAGAAGGTGCTTTTTGCGCAAGACAATAAATAGCAGTGCGGCGGTAAAGGCGGCCATTACGGGTAGGTCGCGCATCAGTACTTCGGGTTGCAGGGCTGTGCTGGCCACCAGTGCCGGTACGCATAGTACGGCTAAGGTGTTAAAAATATTTGATCCGATCACATTGCCGAGTGCCATTTCAGGCTTGCCGCGTTTAGCGGCTGCCAGCGAGGCGGCGAGCTCTGGCAGGCTGCTGCCAATGGCGACGATGGTCAGTCCGATCACCAATTCGGAGACGCCCATGCCGGTAGCGATGGTTGTGGCGCCCCAGACGAGTAGCCGAGAGCTTCCGATCAAGATGAGCATAGCGATAAATAGCGTCAGCCAGGCGCGGCCCGTGCTCATCTCTTCGGGTAAGTCTTCCTCGTCACCTGGCTGGCGTTTGGCTTGCCAGATTGCCCAGAGGACAAAACCGATAAAGCCCGCGAGCAAGATCATGCCGTCTATCAGGCTGAGGTGGCCATCGAGCAGCACGGCCATGGCGAGGAGTGTGGCGCCGAGCAGCACTAGCATCTCGTCGCGCACGCTTTCGCGGGGTATCGGCACGGCGATCATCAGTGCGGTGGCGCCCAGAATCATGCCGATGTTGGCGATGTTGGAGCCGATGGCATTGCCCACAGCCAGTGATGCGCTGCCGTCTAAGCTAGCTATCAGGGCGATGAATATCTCCGGAGCAGAGGTGCCAAAGCCGACCACAGTCACACCGATCAGTAGAGAGGATACGCCGAAGTGGGAGGCGATGGCGGAGGCGCCCTCGACAAAGCGATCGGCACTGTAGATGAGCAAGCCGAAGCCGGCGAGTACGGCGCATGCGGCCAATATCATGTTGCGTTCCAGAGTGAAGTTAAACAAAAAAGGCCGGTACAGCGCCGTGTTGCTGGCGCACAGAGGTACCTACCTACGAGCAATTCCGATAATATAGCGGGTTTGCCCTAGTAGCGTCTTCATTTGGGCGCGGTGAGCGGTCGGTTTGCGAGTCAATAGGGCTCGGGTTGCGCTCGTTTGGCTACCAATTTCGGAGTTTGATTGCATCGATGGATACCTTAAAGATAGTCGGCGGTAAGCCTTTGGAGGGGCAAGTCCGGATTTCCGGTGCGAAGAACGCGGTGCTGCCCATTGTCGCAGCCACTTTATTGTGCGA
>JBMYWE010000039.1:0-8825 GCA_049607125.1 Granulosicoccaceae bacterium
GTATGGCGGTCGGTATGGCCGCTGCCACTCAGATGATGCGACCCGGTGGCGCTATGGCACCAGATGTGCCGCCGCCGCTGTTGCCGGTGACTCGCGTGCACGTAGCCCGTGACGGTAAGGCGGCGGGCCCTTTCACGCTACCGCAGATCAACCAGCAGGTGGAGGCAGGGGAGCTCAGTGCTGGTACTCTCGTTTGGTATAAAGCATTGGGAGAGTGGCGAAGGGCGGATCAGGCACCCGCTATCGCCGAGCTGTTCGACAATGATCAACCGCCACCGCTGCCTCCCGCCGTCTAAAATTAAAAGGTGTGCATCAACAGGTTTGCCTGTGTTTGACAAAGTAAAGCCTACGGGTGTCACCACCCGCTTGAAACCTAACCGCCAAGAGCGACGCTTTCCCTGTCAACAGTGTGGGGCAGTGTTGCGCTATGCGGTGGGTCAGGAAGCGCTGTCGTGTGATTACTGCGGTCATGCGCAAAGCATTGAAAAAAGTTCGCAAAGCATCACCGAGCACAACCTGCGTGAAGCCTTGCAAGCCCTAGATCACACGGAGCCGCTTTCCAGTGATGTGCCTCATATTGGCTGCGACAGCTGCGGCGCGCATTTTAGCTACGACGCCGAGCAGCGGGCGGGTGAATGCCCTTTTTGTAGTGCTCCAGTGGTGCTCAGTGATGGTGAAGCCGCGCGGTTTAGACCCGAGTCTCTATTGCCCTTTGAGGTCTCTGAGCAGCAGGCTAGAGACGCTTACAAGCGTTGGTTGAAAGGTTTGTGGTTTGCGCCGAGCAAGCTCAAGCGCTATGCCCAAGCAGACCAATCGCTGAACGGGGTGTATCTACCCTATTGGACCTACGACAGCGACACGCAAAGCCAATATCAAGGCGAGCGCGGCGACACTTACTACGTCAGCCAGTGGGTGACAGTGGTACAAAACGGCCGCCGAGTCCGCCGACAACAAAAAGTACCCAAGGTTCGTTGGCGCCGGGTGGGTGGCCGCGTGACGCGCCACTTTGACGATGTGCTGGTTGGCGCCTCGGACACTTTGCCGAGACAGATCACCGACCGATTGCATCCGTGGGACTTACACGCCTTGGTTCCCTACAACGACTCCTACCTCAGTGGCATGCGCAGTGAGGTGTATCAAGTGCCGTTGGACGAGGGCTTTGACCGGGCAAGACGTATCATGTCGCAAACCATCAAAGCTGACGTGCAGCGTGATATTGGCGGAGACTTTCAGCGCATACATGATGTGCGAACCCGACACAGCGACACCACTTTTAAGCATGTGCTTTTGCCCCTGTGGACTGCTGCCTTTCGATTTGGTGGCAAGCACTACCGCTTTGTGGTCAATGGGCGTACCGGCAAGGTGCTGGGCGAGCGCCCGTATAGCAAATTTAAAGTTGCGCTGGCGGTCGTTGCTGCTTTGATCGCGGCTGCAGTAGTAATGATGGTGCTGGCTGAGGGCAATATGCAGGGTGCCAACTACCGATACTGAATTAAATTGAGCGTAGTAGTTTGTTCAAAGGTATTCACTGCAGCGAGCGCCCCGAATTTAGCCAAAAATTGTCTACTTTTTAATTAGAAAAACAGGGCCGCTAAGACCGCTATTCACTTCAAACCAGTGCCAGTTTGCCTTAAGTCAGGCCATTCTTGTTTGGTGCCCAGTTTCTGAACAGGCTGGTATGATACGGCGCTATCTATCTACAGTAATGATTAACAAGACAGGGCAGGCACTTGCATGGGCGAGAACAGGACGAGCTTTAGTGACGATCAAACTGGATGGCGTGCGCTGTGTGCACCCCGAGAGTCCGCTCCGTCACTCACCAAGAACCTAGGGGTTCGATTCGCCGTCGTGGGGGCAGGCTTTACGGGCTTGGCAGCTGCGCGTGAACTCGCACTGCTGTGTCCCGATGACGAGGTGGTGGTGCTCGATGCGAGGGGTCTAGCGGCAGGAGCATCGGGACGCAATGCAGGGTATGCAGTGGGCGTTTCACAGTTTGGCGGCAAGGTAGATAAAAGCCGCTACCACGAATGCCATCGTATCAATCGACTCAACCACGAGGGCTTAGCCCTGTTGCGACAGGCCGCTGCGCCTGCAGCGTCGCACAACTGGTGGCAGGAGTCGGGATACCATTACTTGGCCGCCGATGATCGCTCGGAAAAAGAGGCCGAATACTTTCGTGACAATTTACTCGATTTTGAGTTACCACACCGCGAGCTCGACTGCGACGCCATCGAGCGAGAGATTGGCACCCGTCACTACCGCTGTGGTGTGCAGGTACCCTTGGGTGCGCTGGTCCAACCAGCCGAGTTGCTCTATCGATTGGTTGAGCGCTTGCCTGCTAACGTTCGTGTGTTTGAAAATACCCCGGTACATGCAATAGAGCAACGGAGCGAGGGTCTTGAGTTAATGCTCAACGGAGGTTTTCGTCTCAACACGCAGAGTTTGGTTCTGGCTTGTAATTATGAGCTGCCGGGGCTTGGATTTTTGCGCAACCGGATCGCCGCCACTACTTTGTCGGGCAGTTTTACTCGACCTCTCAGCGACGACGAGATGGCCAGCATGGGTAGCCTTGAGAGCTGGGGAGTTCTCGGTTTGCACGGCGGTGGAGCAACGGTGCGCCTGACCCAAGATCGTCGGGTGATGCTGCGCAATTGTGTTGAGTTCAACAACGGACAATTTTTGCCAGCAGAGCAATTGGCGCGGCGCGTTCCCAAACACCGCGATCGCTTGCTCAAGCGATTCCCTCAGTTGGCGCACGTGCCTATAGAGCACAGTTGGAGTGGGTGCGAAGGGGTGAGCCGCAACATGACCAGTTTTTTCGGACAGTACGCGTCTAACATTTATTTGTCTGCAGGTTACAACGGCTCGGGTCTGAGCCGTGGCACAGCGATGGGCACAGCTCTGGCGCGCTTGATTTTGGGTGGTGACGATGCCTTAATTCGAGACGCGTCTGGGTTTGCCAAAGCGCAGTGGCTGCCACCGCGCCCCTTGTTGGATGTGGGCGCTGCCTGGTCATTGCGTCAACGTTTTGCTGGCGTGGGAGAAGATATCTAGATCTACAATCCAGCCGCTTGTCTGGAACCCAATGGGTATTCGAGATAGAGCTCGTACGTCACCGGCTACACGCAGATGTGATTTGATATACGCGAGAACCCTCTTAGCGAAGGTATAAGCGAGATGTAATTTAGATAACGCTTATCGCTGCGAGATCCAATACCACAACATGCCAACATACTCGTGCAACGCGCGATCAGCGTTGTGTAGATAATATGCGCTAAATCTCCACCATTGGGCGGGTAAATCTAGGAAATCAGTTGGGGCTGCAATGGGGCGAACACCCATGCGATTAAATAAGCCGATGGCCCTTGGCATATGCGTAGCAGACGTTACGATAATTATCCGACCATCGTGCGCCAGAGCCTGCATTCTCTCCGCTTCTTCAGCCGTGTCACGATTGTTTTCTAATCTGACGATTTTGTCCCTCGGTACTCCTTGCGCAGTCGCTGCGCGAGCCATGGCTTCAGCATGAGTGAAGTTGCTCTCGCCCCACATGTACCCGCCACTGACCACGAGTTTTGATTCAGGGGCGAGATGCCAAAGACGCACAGCTTCAGATAGTCGTGATAGAGCTCCGGCGGTGAGTACACTGGTCGCGGAGCGGGTGGGGTATTCTAGGTGTGCGTAACCTAAAACGGCAATGGCTTTGGTGGCCGCTGGCGGCTCGAGCAACGGCGGGTATTGGCTCTCCAGCGTACGTACAAAAGCGTTGCTAACCGGAGGCGAGCTCAAGGCCAATAGTGACAGTGCGATGCTGGCGACAAACAACCGCAACCTCGGTAGCGCCAAGCTGCACATCAGCAGCAAAATGGGGATGCCTGGAATAAATTGCACCAAGTTGGAAATGATTTTTTTGAGTGTAAAGGGGTCCATACCGGCATTAACCATCAAAGAGATGTTTTAAATCTAGCTCGTTGAATTGGGCCTGCAACTGCGGCAGTTGCTCTAATTGGATAATTTCTTGCGCCGCGCGGGCGATGCGTTCGGCGAGAGCGGGTAGCTCGTCATTGCGACTGAGCAAAGTTAACTCCCTATTAAGGGTTTTGCCGGGCAGTGGCAAAAGCCTGAGTTTGTGTAGTTCGCCTTTGGCATGAAGTGCACACAGTGGCGTCGTCAAACCCCAACCCAATCCCGCGCCGATCATCGCCAGTTGCGCGGGTGCGGTATCGAATTCAAGCGCCATGGGTGCATGAATATCACAGCGGTTGAGATAATCTTCTACTTGCTGGCCAATGCGCGAGCGCAGAGAGTAGCGCACTAGGGGCAGGCGCGCTGCTACTGCTGCCAGCGAAGTGGTTGGGCCGGTGTCGTTGTGTGGCAGAGCCAGCAAGAAGGGCTCAGTTACCAAGGCCAAGCGTTGAACCCTAGGGTCAGCGGGGTGATCACCGACAATGAAGTCCACCTGATGGTCGGCCAGTGCATCCAAATGGCCCGGTGACAGACCCGACCAGACGCGCCAGTGTTGCGCCTCGTCTTGCAGGGTTTTTACCAGCGAAGGACCAACCACGGCTGCAAAGCTGTCGACCATGGCGATGCGTAGGGTGGGCAACGTTAGCCCGGCACTGTTGCGGGCATCGCGCAGGGCGTTGACCGAACGTTCCAGCAGCTCCTCCGCGTGTATTTGCAGAGATTGCCCAGCTTGCGTGAGGGCTGGAGGCCGCACCGCGCGATCGAGCAGTTGTACGCCCAGTGAATTCTCCAATTGAGAGACCGTGTGCGATATTGTCGACTGTGACAGCTGGAGCTGTCTGGCGGCTGCTGTCATGCTGCGCTCGCGCGCAACGCAGCTGAATATCTCCAGTGCTTTGAGGTCGAAACCGTGGGGTATTCGCATGGGGGCTCTGCGTCTTAAGTATCTGATTTGATCGTAGCTGTTCCAGCTGTGCTCTGTCGAGAGGGTCGGCTAGCGATAGCGAGCGGTCGCACCGAGCTAACCGCTGCCGAGCGCAGCTGCGCATACTTCAGGATCACTGCGACGGGGCGTTGCCCATGATATGCGCAGAGATTTGACAATGTGTAGCGAGAGGCCCCTATGACCACAGATTCAGCTCCAAGACGACGTCGAGGCGGCGGACGCGCAGAACGCCGTGCCCGACAGGCCACTGCCGCGCCGGCTGCACCTTATATCAAGCGTAAATTGCCCTGTTACGAGGTTTTGGACGAAGAAGGCTTAGTGACAATCGAAGAGACGGCCGATACGCTGTTGGAAGAGATTGGCATCGAATTTCGTGACTACCCGCTGGCGCTGGAACTGTTCAAAGAGGCAGGGGCCGACGTTCAGGGAGAGCGTGTGCGCTTCCCCCGTGGTCTGTGCCGCAAGATAATCCAGGAAAACGCACCCCAGCAGTTTATGCAGCATGCTCGCAATCCTGCCAAGAGCGTGCAGATTGGTGGCGATGCCATGGTACTGGTGCCCGCCTATGGTCCTCCGTTTGTCTACGATATTGATGGTGGCCGTCGTTATGGCACCATCGAAGATTTCCAAAATTTCGTCAAATTGGCCTATATGTCTCCGGCGATTCATCACTCGGGTGGCACGGTCTGCGAGCCAGTAGATTTGCCTGTCAACAAGCGCCATTTCGACATGGTCTACTCGCACATGAAGTACTCCGACAAGTGCTTTATGGGTTCAGTGACGGCAGCCGAGCGCGCTCAAGACACGGTCGAAATGGCCAAAATTTTGTTTGGTGATAACTATATCGACCCAGAGACCGGCGTCGAGCGCACGGTGGTGATCAACCTGATCAACGCCAACTCGCCCATGGTTTTTGACGACACGATGCTCGGCGCAGCCAAGGTCTACGCCGAGAACAACCAAGCTTGTGTTGTCTCCCCGTTTATTCTGGCGGGCGCCATGTCGCCAGTCACTGTGGCCGGTACCTCGGCGCAAATATTGGCCGAAGCCCTAGCCGGTATGGCTTTTTGTCAGTTGGTTCGCGCCGGTGCACCGGTGGTGTTTGGCACCTTTGCCAGTGCGGTTTCCATGCAATCGGGCGCACCGACCTTCGGTGTGCCGGAGCCTAGCTTGGTTATGTATATTTGCGCTGCGCTAGCGCGTCGTTTGGGCGTGCCTTTTCGCTCGGGCGGGGGGCTCAATGCCTCCAAAATTGCCGATGCGCAGGCCGGTTATGAAGCGGCGAACACCTTGCAAACGGCCATGTTGGCGGGTGTCAACTTCGCGCTGCACACCGCTGGTTGGCTCGAAGGCGGGTTGGTCATGGGCTACGAAAAGTTTGTGATGGATGCTGATCAAGCGGGCATGATTTCCAAGTTTTTGGGCGGCGTTGATCTGTCAGAAAATGGGCTGGCGATGGAGGCTCACCGTGAAGTAGGGCCGGGTAATCATTATCTGGGGTGTGCGCATACACAGGCGAGTTTCCAAGAGGCGTTTTATATCTCCAAAATCGCCGACAGCAACAGCTTTGAACAATGGCAGTCCGAGGGCTCACAAGATGCCATGCAACGAGCCAATACCCGCTGGAAACAAATGTTGGCTGAGTATCAGGCGCCCGAGTTGGACCCTGCAATCGACGAGGCGTTGCTGGCGTACATTGCCGAGCGCAAAGCCAGCTTCCCGGATGCTAATTATTGAGCCGCTCGTTGCGGAGTTCTACTCGAGGTCTATTTAGATTGCCGCGAGTTTGATTGACTCCAAAGTATAACTTCTAGGCATGTCGGGCCGTGTTTATGACTATGCCTGCGGGCTGGAGCAGGCTTTGTGACCAGCAGCGGCAGCGGCATTGGACGCCAAATGGTCGTTGTCATGTAGAGCTGTCGAGAAAATCACGGCTGATTTGACGGTCCGATGACTCTGGGTGGCTCTACACGAAATCTCGGGTGTAATATTTTTTTAATTACACAGCGGATTTGTTTCGGGACGCGCAGTTCGGGACGCGCAGTTCGGGAGGCGCAGTTCGGGACGCGCAGTCTCTATCGGCTGTTGAACCAGGCTGTGCGCCTCGCGCTGGCGCGTCTTCGAAAAAACACTGGAAAATCAACTTTTTGCGCGATCTTTCAGCCATAATGGCATGTCCGGGTAGGGCGTACCTTATGTTGTCTCAATTGTTCTGCTGTCGACATCGGAGGGCTAGTCTAATGTCGAATGCAGGTCCACGATATTCAATTTAAGAGTGCTCTGCTCAAAACGCCAAATAGCTGAGCTCATGTGGATATCAACCGACGCTTGATCGGCGTTTTTTTATTTGTCTAAGTACTTGCCAAAATCGGTGGAATGCTGCCTAATCCAGCATCAGCGCACAGCGCATTGTATCGGGCAATGAGTTCTCTAAGCCCCTGATAGTGAAAAAATTACCGCCAGCTGGCGAGATGGAGAATGCTCTTGAGTGTGAACGGTGCAGTGGCTCAGCCGGTGACGAGAGTGGGCTTTTTTTTAGTGCCGGACTTCACCTTTATGTCGTTGTCCGTGGCCCTTGATACCCTTCGCGCCGCCAACCGTACTGGTGAAGAGGCTTTATATGAGTGGTATTTGATCTCCAGCGATGGGGCACCCGTTTGCTCCAGTGCGGGTGTAGAGCTTAATGTCGATCGCAGCACGGCCAACGTGCCGGGGCTTGATGTGCTCTATGTCTGCGGCGGCGAAAATGTGCAGCGTTCTGCGAGCAACCTCACGCTTGGCTGGTTGCGCAAGATGTCCGAACGCAAGATCATCATGGGCGGTATTTGTACCGGTTCCTATTTACTTGCGCGCGCGGGCCTGCTCAACGGTTATCGCTGTACCATCCACTGGGAAAACATGGCCAGCGTGCGCGAGGAATTCCCGGCACTGGTGTTGTCCGCATCGGTCTACGAAATCGATCGCGATCGCCACACCTGTGCAGGTGGTGTGGCGCCGCTCGACATGATGTTGCACTTGGTGCGTGAGCGTCACGGAGCAGCGCTCGCTAATAGTGTCTCTGATCTCTTGATTTGTGACCGTGTGCGCGAGAACCAAGATCGCCAGCGGATGCCGCTCAAACACCGCATTGGCAATTCCCAACCGCGGCTCACAGAGGCGGTCTCCTTGATGGAGGCAAATATTGAAGAGCCCATGACGTTAAGTGAACTGGCGCATCATATTGGTTTGTCTCGACGTCAGCTCGAACGGCTGTTTAAGAAGTACTTGGGTTGCGTGCCTACGCGTTATTACCTCGAATTGCGCTTGGAGCGAGCGCGTCAACTATTGCTACAGACAAGTATGCCGGTAGTGGACATTGCCTTGGCCTGTGGTTTTATCTCTGCTCCGCACTTTTCTAAGTGCTATCGAGACGTCTATGGCTTGCCCCCGCGCGACGAAAGAAGGCGTGCAGCGGGGATGAGCATTGCGGGCGCAGAAGAGCCCGGCGGATTGACCGAGTGATGCGGAAGCTTGCTAGCAGTTAATCCACCTGTGCAAATAGAGCCCCTGGGTTAAAGATATTCAGTGGGTCCAGCGCTGCTTTCAATGCCCGCATAGTCTGTAACCGTGTCGGGTCTGCGTAGCGCCTCAGCTCGACTACTTTGTCTCTTCCCACACCGTGCTCAGCACTAAAAGAGCCGCTGTAGTCGTGCACTAGATCGTAAATGTCGTGGCGAATTCTCGAGCTTAGGTCTTTGTAGTCTGCAGCCTTTTTACGCGATGGTGGGAAAACATTGAAGTGCAGGTTGCCGTCGCCCACATGGCCAAAACAGTTAATTCGCAAATCAGGGTGGGTCTGGGCGAGTTTGGCCTTACCCGCTGATATGAAGCTTGGCAGAGCACTCAGGGGTAGACTGATATCAAAGCTGACCAC
>JBMYWE010000039.1:8835-10938 GCA_049607125.1 Granulosicoccaceae bacterium
GGCGCCAACCTTGGCATTGGCCAGTGGGATATGTTCACGAAGCTGCCAAAGCTGTTGTCGCTGTGACTCGCTCTGGCAAATCACGGCGTCGGTGATTAGTTCTTTTTCTAGAGCTTTTGCCAAGCCTTGCTCAAAGTCGCTGGCCATTGATACAGCACGAGTATTGCCGAGCTCAATCAATACCGACCATTCGGCAGGTGGGCTATGCGCTTGCTGTAAATTGGGGAAGTGCTCTGTTAGAAACATCAAGCCTTGTCCTGCCAGCAATTCAAAGGCGCTAATGGACTCGGCAAACGCTGACTTTAAAAATGTCAGAAGCTTTAACGCGTGTGCGGGTGAGGGCAGAGGGCACAGAGCGGTGCAGTGTTCTTTTACCTCGGGGAAAAGCTTGAGCGATGCGGCGGTGATCAAGCCGAGCGTGCCCTCGGAGCCTATTAGCAGGTTTTTGATATCGTAGCCGGTGTTGTCTTTTCGAAGTGGCGATAAATTGTGTAGCACACTGCCGTTTGGCATCACCGCTTCGATGCCCAGCACCAGGTCGCGGGTATTGCCGTAGCGCAGAACTTGCACCCCGCCGGCGTTGGTGGCGAGGTTGCCACCGAGAGTACAGCTGCCCTCAGAGGCCAAGCTCAGCGGGAAGAGCAGTCGGTGCTGGGCAGCTGCCTGCTGCACATTGGCGAGCACGGCTCCAGCTTCTGCCACGAGTACACTGTCGTCCGCGTCGACCTTTCGTATTTTGTTGAGGCGTTCAGTAGAGAGCAGCACGCTCGGTCTGTTGCTCTGATCGATATGTCCCGCGACCAAACCCGTGGCGCCTCCCAAGGGAATAACGGCCTGTCTGGCTTCGGCACAGCGCGCTATTATTTGGGCTAACGTATTGGTGTCGGCAGGCCTGAAGACCCATTTACTGTTTCCACTGTAGCGACCGCGCGGATCGCTGGTGTCTCGCTCACAGGCGGGGCGAAACCCGGCTGTCCCTGAGATGCTCTTTAAATCGTGTAGCAATTGAGCAGGTAGCTGACTCATGACTTCACTCCGTCATTGGTTGTGTCGAGGCCGCACTGAGGCTGGCACAATTGCTCGTGTACCTCAACGACTAGCATCCAATTGCTTGGCATAAGACTGCACCGACTTTTCTAGCCACCCCCGAAAAGCCACGAGCGGAGGAAATTGCTCTCGTATCTCTGGCCAGACTAGAAAGTAGGATTCTGCGCTTTGCTGCGGCAGGGGCAATGCGGGCACCAGTGAGCCCTCCTGCAACTCGCGCTGGATCAAGAAAGGCGGAAGGAGAGCGACACCCAAACCGGCGATTGCCGCCTGTGCCACTGTGGCAAACTGATCGAACACCATACCCGGTGAGGACTCGAATTCCCCTTCGTGAGCGGAGAGCCATCGGTTCCAAGCTTGTGGCCTAGTGGCTAAGTGAAGCAATCCGGCGTCGATGAGCTGGCTCGCGCACTCAAACTGAAAACGCTCGGCCAGCTCCGCTGAGCAAGCCGGAATGACGGTCTCGTGCATTAAGAATAGCGACTGCGTACCCGGCCAATTACCATCGCCCACATGGATGGCGGCATCCAGTTGCTCCTGGTGGAAATCAAAAGGGCGCAGCTGTGTGACCAGATTGACCGTGATACCGGGGAATTCGCTGAGAAAATCGGGTAGACGGGGGGCCAGCCAGCGCGTGCCAAAGGTGGGCAAGATGGCTAGCTTCAAGGTGCCACCGTGTGGGTTGGTGCTCACCGCCAGCGAAGCTTGGGCAATTTGAGACAAAGCTTCTTTTATTTCAGGGGCATAGCGCCTGCCTGCAGAACTCAGCCCTATGGGTTGGTGTTCGCGCTCGAGCAGTTTGACTTGTAGCTGCTCCTCCAGCAATTTGACTTGTTTGCTAACCGCGCTCTGACTCAGCATTAACTCGTGGGCAGCCAGTGAAAAGCTGCCTAGGCGAGCCACGGCTTCGAAGGCCATCAGTGCACGTGTCGAGGGGAGGTAACGTTTGGGGAATGGCATTGGTATTCCAAAAGTTCATAAGTGCTTGCGCTATTATCGCTGCCGCACAGGCATATGTGGGTTAAAATTGTGCATTAGATTGAAAATACATCATAG
>JBMYWE010000040.1:0-10931 GCA_049607125.1 Granulosicoccaceae bacterium
TTGCTTTGTCAACGGCAAATGGTTTGAATCTGGGCTAGGTGTCCCGTCGTTTGATTCTCACTTTCCTTAGCTGCTCAGGATGCCCAAGTGAGGTGCTGCGGCCATTTTTCCGAGCTATTCAACTCATGCTCACTACGCCGTAGATATTTCGCATCGTGTTTAGAGGGCCCGTGATCTTCAATGCTATTGGGGCCAGACGCGGCGAGTGCAGCCAGTGGGTTGCTCTCGCCATTAGCGATCAGAGTGTGGCCAAAGCCGTGTCGATATCTCGGATAATATCGGCAGCGCCCTCCAGACCCACCGACAGGCGCACGGCATCAGGTGACACGCCTGCAGCTTCTAGTTGCTCGTCATCAAGCTGACGGTGTGTGGTGGAGGCCGGGTGAATCACTAGTGATCGGGCATCGCCTATGTTGGCTAGGTGTGACAAAAACTGCAGGCCGTCGATAAATTTGGCGCCGTCTTCCCGTCCGCCTTTGAGGCCAAATGCCAAGAGTGAACTCTGGCCATCGGGCATGTATTTTTGCGCTAGCTCAAAGGCTTTGTCGTCGTCGAGCCCCGGGTAGTTGACCCAGCTGACTTGAGGGTGTTGTTTTAAAAACTGCGCCACTGTCAACGCGTTTTCGCAGTGTCTGGGCATGCGCAGATGCAGTGTCTCTATGCCTTGCAATATTTGCCAAGCGTTGAACGGCGATAAGGTGGGGCCCAAGGTGCGCATGGTCTCGTAGCGGCATTTCATGGTGAAGGCGAAGTCGCCAAAGGTTTCGTAGAACTTTACGCCGTGGTAACCGGTTGAGGGCTCGACCATCTCGGGGAATTTGCCGTTGTCCCAGTTGAATTGCCCCGATTCCACCACCACGCCCCCAAGTGAGGTGCCATGGCCGCCGAGGTATTTGGTGGCCGAATGCACGACAACATCGGCGCCGTGTTCGATAGGGCGGCACAGATACGGGGAGGGGACGGTGTTGTCCACCACCAGCGGGAGCCCCGCTTTATGCGCAACTTCGGCCACCGCTTCTATGTCTAAAACCACCATGCTGGGGTTGCCCAGTGATTCGGCGAACAGGCAGCGAGTGTTGTCTTGAATGGCCGTGGCGAAGGCCTGGGGGTTTTGCGCATCGACAAAAGTGACGGCGATGCCAAAGCGCTCAAAGGTGACAGCGAGCTGGGATACCGAGCCGCCGTACAGCCCACCGGCGGCGACTATGTGATCACCGGCGCGACACAGGGTAAGTAGGGCAACAGTTTGTGCCGCCATGCCCGAGGCGGTGGCCAGTGCCGCCCTCCCTCCCTCTAGGGCTGCTACGCGCTGTTCCAGTACCGCCGTGGTGGGGTTGGACAAACGGGTGTAGACATTGCCAAAAGTCTGCAGGTTAAACAGCGCGGCTGCGTGGTCGGCGTCGTCAAAAACATAAGAACTGGTTTGGTACAGTGGCGTCGCCCGCGCGCCCGTCTCTCGGTCGGGCACTTGGCCCGCGTGTAGGCAAAGGGTTTCTAAACTGAATTCGGTGTCATCCACGGGGCGACCTCATAGAGTGGGGGCGACGAGAAGAGATGACGCCGGTGTTAACACCGCACCAACCCAGCCCGCCAAACAACCGTGCGTGCTCAATTTTTACGCAGCGATCCTCGACGTAATCCAAGCCGCTTGCGGTGCAAATAGCCTGAGCTTCTGGGCTGCGAATACCCAGCTGAACCCAAAATGACTTTGCCCCCATGGCAACGGCCTGCTCGGCCAGTGCCGGCATTTCCTCGGCGCGCCTGAAGCAATCCACCATGTCGACCGGCTGCTCAACCGATGCTAAGTCCGGGTAGCAGCGCTCACCGAGTATCTCTTTTGCGGTCGGGTTGACGGGAATAATGCGGTAGCCGTGTGCTTGCATATAGGAGGCAGCAAAATAGCTCGGCCGGTGCCATGAAGGCGACAGGCCAACGACGGCAAGTGTGGTGTTTTGCTCGAGCACGCGTCGCAGGGTACTGATGACATCTGCCATAGGAAAATCGCAAGTTGGAGGTGGTGGCTCGATGGTATCAAGTCGAGGGCGTGCTCACCAATGCTTGTTGTTGTGATGGCGGGTGGGTAGAAACGGGTGCTACATTCAGAGAGCTTGTGGCTACGGTTCCGCTGTGTTCCTGGAATGCGTTCCGCTTCTTCAGGCTACAGGTGTAGCCCATGGCGGAGATCGGCTAAAATGCTGAGGATTGTTTTCAATTTTTAGGACGATGAACCCATGCCAAAGGCCAGTGATATCAAAAAAAATGCTGCTGTTGAGTACAACGGCAACACGTATATTGTGCGCGACATCGAGCGCTCGGTGCCGCAGGGGCGAGCGGGTGGCAGCCTCTACCGCATGCGCATGTACGATGTAGTCACGGGTGGCAAAATAGACGAGACCTTCAAGGATTCGGATATGCTCAACTTGGCCGATCTCGTTCGTCGTCCGGCAAATTTTTCCTATATCGATGGAGACGAGTATGTCTTCATGGACACCGAAGACTACACGCCCTACAACCTAAACAAAGAGTCTATCTCGGACGAGATTCAATTCATCACTGAAGACACCACCGGCATTCAGGTGGTGATTGTCGATGAGTTGCCGGTTGCCCTAGATATGCCCAGCAACGTGGAGCTAGAAGTGATAGAAACTGACCCTTCTATCAAGGGCGGGTCAGCCACGGCCAGAACCAAACCTGCCAAGCTGAGTACGGGGCTCGTGGTGCAGGTGCCGGAATACATCTCCAGCGGTGAAAAGCTAAAAGTGAGCGTGGAAGAGCGCAAATTTGTCTCGCGGGCTGACAATAAGTAGCTCAGTAGCTGGCTCACTCGCTGTGGTTCAGCGGCCGCAGTGTAGTGACTGCGGCTCTTGCTGTGTTTATGCCTAGAACGCCAACCCAAAATGGATCGAAAGGGCTTGATCTTGCCTGAGATCTTTAGACCCTTTGTGTGCGGTGTAAATTAGATCGAGGCGGGCACCTCGACCAATGGCCGTTGCCGCGCCAATATCAAGATGGAAAATATTGTCGTCGTCTACCAAGGTGTTGAGTTCGTTTTTGAGTTCCTTTTCTAGGCCGATCTCAACATGTGGCGTGACGATCTTTGGGCCGAATGTTGTACGTTCGAGGCGCGCGCTGAGGGAGGCGAAGGCGTATTCCTCGTTTCGGCCGGCAGTACCTGTTGCTGTGCTGCCGAAATTGGTGGTCGCCGTGTCGTAGGCCGTGTGTTGATACACAACACCCAACGCTGGTCGGAATATCCAATTCTCGGGTAGAAACCCTAAACTCTGTTTGCCGTAGGTGCCGACCAAATCACTTTGAATATACAGACGCTTGTCATCCAAGTCATAGCTCAAAACAGCGCCGGGGCCAACGGGTAGTGTGTTTTCGTTGGTGGCGAGGTTGTAGTCTAGGCGCGTTGCTAGGCCCCAGTGGGGCGATAGCTTGTTGAGCGCGTCTGCCCGCAAGCCGTATCCGGGTCGGTGCAAAGTGCCGCCCATGTGCACGAGGTCCATCTCGGCTTTCTCGTAGTGCACACCAATCCCGTAGAGCGAATCGAGTGAAGGCGAATACATGTACTGCAACTCGACGCGCTGTAACTTTGTGTCAACTTCTACTAGGTCGCCCTTGTCCGCGTCGTAGTCTGCCGCAATAACCCCGACACGAACAAAGGATTTTCCTTGCCCCTTGGGCAGAGAAATCAAAGCGTCGGCGGGAAACACTCTGGCTTCGGTTGTGTCTTTAAACCCCTGGGTCAGTCCACTGGCACGAGATAATTCGACTTGTGCGCGAGATATGCCAAGCCGGCCCTGTGTGACGGACATATTCTCAAAATTGGCCATCTCGGTCAGTAACCCGGCGGAGCCGAGGTTGATCAACATTTGAAATTGGCGTGGCAAGTCTTTCAAGGCAGGCATGGCCTGTTCTTCGGCCACGGCGGTTCCGCTTGATAGAAGTGCGGTGCTAAGAGCAAGGGGGAGGATTCTATTTTTCACTTACCGTTTAGTCCAAGGCTGCTCCGTTTTTGGGCGTGTCGGCGACTCGATTCACCTTTAGACATCGCTTGTGCAGAGCGTCAATTTGATTCTGGTTTTTCGCTCGGGAGCTTGCGTGCAGAGCCCAGTGGTGAAGCCAACTTGGCCATGCGAAAGAAAGTGAACTTGTTCCACACTGCTTTAGCTATTGGCATCAAGCCTTGATGCTGAAGGCAATGTAAGCGTAGTGACAGTTAGTGCTGCGTGTTTTCTTTCCCTTAGAACCGAACTTGCGACTTCTAGTCGCAAATAGTCTCAAAAACGATTTTTACTTCACTTAGCGCAAATGGGCTAGCTCCTTTGGAATCCAAGGAAACTGTAACAACAGTCATCGCATTTTCGCCGCTAACAGACATGCGCGAACAGCGGTGTTCAGTGTCGTGAAGCTTGATTCCCCTAAATTGTATTGGATATTGATACCTAAGGGTGGGGATGCTGCAGCTTTTCCGGTATTTCTGGCTTAAGTGGGTCAAAAATACAATACTCGCGCACAATGCAAAACACTATATTGGAGTAAGCATGGCGCGGTCTGAGAAATTACCCTTGAGCTTTTTGGCCTTTGTGGCGGTGGCGTTTATCAACGCCTTTGTCGATCTGGGCCACAAGATTGTGGTGCAAAATACTCTGTTCCACACCACTGATGGGCAAGCGCAGGTGATTCTCACCGGCGTGTTGAATGCGATGATCTTGCTCCCATTTATTCTGTTTTTCACGCCTGCCTCATGGCTCTCGGACCGATTTTCAAAGCCCAAAGTCATGCGGGTGGCGGCGGCTTCTGCCGTAGTGGTTACCAGTTTGATTACACTGTGTTACGCCGCTGGATGGTTTTGGCCTGCTTTTGTGCTCACCTTCGTACTCGCTACGCAAAGCGCGCTCTACTCTCCAGCGAAATACGGCTACATCAGAGAATTGGTCGGAAGTGAAAGATTGAGCCGAGCTAATGGCTGGGTTCAGGGAGCAACCACGGTTGCCATTCTTCTGGGCACATTGGCTTTCTCCTTTATGTTTGAAGCACGTCTGGATGCATCGGCGGGCACCAAAGGCGAAGTTCTGCGTTCTTTGGTGCCGCTCGGTGGCTTGCTCGTGCTTGGCTCCATTCTCGAGTATTTTATGGCGCGTCAGCTGCCAGATGTAGACCCCGTGGATCCTCGCCGATGGGATTGGGGGGCTTATCTCAAAGGCCAGAATCTGCGTCAGTCGATTTCAGCGGTCTGGCGCCGACAAGTCATCTGGCTCTCAATTGTCGGCCTGGGAATATTCTGGGCGCTGTGTCAGGTTTTACTCGTGGTTTTCCCGGCACATGCCGAAGCAGCATTGGGGATGGACAACACCTTCCATATTCAGGCCTTGATGGCTTGCTCGGCTATCGGTATCGCCTTGGGTTCCATGCTTGCAGGACGTAGTGATAGCCATATCGAGATGGGCTATATCCCACTGGGTGCAGTGATGATTGCACTAAGCATAGGCGTTATGCCTTGGCTGAGTAGCGCGTGGGCTATCGGCGCCAACTTCTTTGTGCTCGGTGTTGCTGGAGGGTTGTACCTTGTTCCGCTGAATTCCTTGATGCAGTTCCATGCGCCAGAAGGCGAGAGCGGTCGGGTAATCGCCAGCAATAACCTGATTGGCAACTGGGTCATGCTCGGATTTTTGGCTCTCTCAGCTGGTCTTTCGGCTCTGGGTTTGACGGCCACCGGGCAGATTCACGTGCTGTTGTGGGCTGCTGTTGGTGGCGCGCTTTACACGCTGTACCGCTTGCCACAGTCGATTTTGCGATTGCTTGTGGCCTGGGTGCTAGGTTTGCGCTATCGCATGCGTGTTGGCGGGGTGGATAACATTCCCGCCGAAGGTGGGGTGTTGTTGTTGGGCAATCACATCAGCTTTATCGACTGGGCTATTGTGCAGGTTGCCTGTCCTCGCGCTATCCGATTCGTGATGCATAAAGACTTTTACTACAAGCCTGTACTCCAGCATGTATTTAAAGCAATGGGTGCAATTCCAATCGCAGATGGTGATTACAAAAAGGCGCTGGCTCGTGTAAGCAAAGCACTCAAGAAAGGCGATGTCGTCTGCCTGTTTCCCGAGGGGGCACTCACGAGCACCGGCAACTTGATGACCTTCAAACGCGGTTACGAGCAAGCTGTAGTCGACACCGGTGCGTCTATCGTGCCTTTTTACCTCAACGGGCTGTGGGGCAGTGAATTCAGCCGCACTCAGCGCCTAAAGCAGGTGGGCGTGGGTCGGCGACCATTGCAAGTCCAGTTTGGCACGCCGCTACCCGACAATACTCAAGCGCCCGCTGTAAAGACAGCGGTGATGGAAGCATCTATCGATAGCTGGAACTTGCGCGGTGAGCTGCAGAAATGTCTGGGTGTAGAGGTGCTAGCGTCGCTGCGAAGAGGCGGCTCGCAAACTGCACTTATTGACCCCATGAGTGGTGCATTGAGTGCCCGCAAAATGGGTGCAGGTGTCGTACGAATGGCGGCCTGGCTCAAGCGCAATGAGCCCGAGCAGCGTGTGGGGCTGTTGTTGCCACCTGGTGCCGGTGGAGTCCTGCTTAACGCCGCCGCGTGGGCCAGTGGAAAAACGGTGGTCAACCTCAATTACAGCGCAAGTGCTGCAACGGTTAAAGCGGCGATGTCGGCGGCGGGACTGAGCCGTGTCTATACCGCTGAGCTGTTTCTGAAACGGCTAAAGGAAAAGGGCTTTGATGTGGAGGATTTGCGTCGGAGCGTCGAATTTGTTGATGTGGCAGAGATTCGCAAAGGGTTTTCCGCTATCAGTCTTGGGCTTAGTATGGCGGCTAGTCAGCTGCTACCCGCGCGGCTGTTGGGTCGATTGTTGGGTGGCGATAAGCCAGGGCATGAGCCTTCCGCGATCCTCTTTTCCAGTGGTTCGGAGGGCACGCCCAAAGGTGTGTTGTTGAGCCACAAAGCACTCAAAACCAATGCGGAGCAGATCATATCGGTACTGCAGCCAGACGCCAATGAGCGCATGCTCGGCTCTTTGCCTTACTTTCACGCCTTTGGCTTGACCGCAACCTTGGTGATGCCGCTTCTAGAAGGTATACCCATCCTGACGCAGCCAGACCCGACCGATGTGCACTCGGTCGCAAAAACCATTGAAAAGCATCGGGCAACGTTGTTGTTTATGACGGGCACCTTGTTGCGATTGATGGCTCGCAACAAGAAGGTGCAACCTCAGATGCTGCAATCACTGCGCTGGATTATCGCGGGTGCTGAGAAACTGAACCCGGCAGTACGGGAGGCGTTTAAAGAGCGATTTAATAAAGACGTGCTAGAGGGCTACGGCGCGACCGAAATGGCTCCTGTGGTTGCAGTGAACCTGCCAGACTACACCATTGCAGGCACGAACAAGGTGATACAGGCGCATCGTCCTGGTACCGTCGGTTTGCCCATCCCTGGCACGGCTGTGCGCATTGTCGACCCCCAGAGCTACGAGACATTGCCGCAGGGAGAAGCTGGGCTGGTACTGCTGGCTGGCCCGCAGCAGATGAGCGCTTATCTTGATGACGCCGAGCGTACCGAGCAGGTGCACGTCGAATTGAATGGAAAGCGTTGGTATAAGTCAGGTGACAAGGGCAAATTGGATGTCGATGGCTACTTAAAGTTGATCGACCGCTATGCTCGGTTTGCCAAGATCGGCGGCGAAATGATCAGCTTAGGGGCTGTTGAGCAGCAGTTGTCTGCCCTAATCGACTGCGAGGAAACTGGGGTCGCGGTCGTCGCCGTGCAGGATGAGCAAAAGGGCGAGCGGCTGGTGGCGTTGGTGGATAAGCCGTTTGAAAAGGCTGAGCTGCGAGGCCAGTGGAAAGAAGCAGGGTACGCTCCGTTGAGTTGGCCAAGTGAGCTGATTGTTGTGGATCAATTGCCTACGCTTGGGGCGGGGAAAGTGGACTATCAAACTTGTAAAAAACGGGCGATGGAGTGAGTGCCCAAGCTGAGGGATCAAAAGGTCTTTGCGATTGCTTGGACGTGGGACCTTTCATCAGGCTCAAGCTCCATTTTGAACAGGGCTCTTTGCGCCAGCTTTCGGTTTTGTTCTCGCTCTTGGGTGTTGTTTAGCACGTCCATCAAGGCAAGCTTAACAGACACCTCAGAGCGCGGGTGGTCTATAAATCCGATGAGGGTGCTGCGTCGGACTTTATGGTCTGAATCCTTCAGCCCGGTACTGAGTGTTCGATGGATAAAGGGATCACTTGAGAGCCAGCGAAATAACAGCTCGTAACTTCTACGACGAACGCTGGTATCGTTGTGCTGAGTTAAGGGTGTCAGCTGTTGTAATAGCTGTTCTTTTTGCGAATAGCTAATTTCTTTTGCTACTCTCCCCAGCGCATTCATAGAGGCAATGATTGTAGTTGGTTCTTGGCTAGCTCCCAGTGACTGTAAAACCAAGCCTCGAGCCGCGGGGTCATGTTGCTGTAGCCTAGAGAGCAGAAAAAGAGCGGAGTGAGCTGATTGTTCATTGCCTGAAAACAACATCTGTCCAGCCAGGTTGGTAATTTCTGGCTTGTCGCGAAGGTCGCCCATCATGAAAGCGAGCCATTTGAGTCTATTAGGGTCAGTTTCTGATTGAAACTCCTGCATCACACCCGCCAAATAGTTGGAGTCTTGGTCCATGCGATCGACGATGCGATAAAAGGCCTCATCGCTGGGTCGAGTTTTGGCCAGGTCCCAGGGTTCGGGAATGCCATCCACAAAGTCTGCGGGAGCGTTGGGCAAATTCGGACTGACTCCGCCAGTATCTGCAAGTTCCTCCGTAGTCGCCTGTGGTGGTTTGTCTTCAAATCCCTGGATTGCAGATAAGGGGGTTGCCTCCGCGGTAATAGGAACGGCTGATGAAGAAGGTATTAGCTCAGCTGCGTCTTCATGTGATTGCTTAGATTGTAAAGCAATCAACCCAACCGCTATGGCTAGCGCTAAAGCAATAAATAGCGAAAATCGGATTCTAGGTAGCATAATCTAAGCTGGGAGTACCAGAAAACTACTCAGCGGCACCGTGTGTGCCGCCGAACAAGGGCGAAGCGGGATAGCTATTTCGCTCAGAACCCGTTGGAGAATGTTTGCTCTGCTTCAATGCCAAGCTCGTCTCCAGCCATTGACCAACCGTCTAAGTCTCCCACCGTATCAATTTGTTGGTAGAAAGCTTCGAGGTCCGTACACGCGGGCAGAGTGCTAGCAATGCTGTAGACATCGATGTCTAAGAGTTCGACACTGTTGGTTCTGGTTTCCAGATACACGATCGAGTTCTCTTCCATCTCTCGCCAAGTATCGGTTCCAACCACTCCGTCGACAAGTAGGCCGTGTGCCGTTTGGTAGTCAATCACTGCCATCTCGGTATTGGGTCCGAAAGAGCCATCATCCCAATCATCTAGAGTTATACCGTCAACCAGATCGTCGCACCAAACAATACGCTGGATAGCTCGGCTGTAGTTGCTGTTGGCGAAGTCTTGATTGATTTGAGCACCGGTTGCGCCGTCCACATCGCGTTCGATCCAGCAGTTGTCGCTCCAAATACTGGTACTGGAATCTGGATCTTCTCCTCGGCCTGTTCTGCAGGGGTTGTCTGCGGTACCGCTATCGCCCGTTAGCGTCGTCTCGGCATTAGTTGAAGCCCCGCCGCCACCACCGCCGCCCTCCGTTGGCTCTTCATCGCTACCACCACCGCCACAGGCGACCAATAGAGTACTTAAGGCAAGTGTTACCGCGTACTTGCTGATCGGTTTGGCGCAAATTCTCATGGCGAGATCCTCAGTTGCAGTGACGGTCTGTTTGGCCGTCCTAGTTTTGGTTTGCCAATCTATCCTGCGTTTGACTCAAGCGCTGCCTTGCTCGCCGTTTTGCGAGCCTGCTCCGCGAGGATGTCATGGCATGATATTACTTTAGCCCGCACTCGCCCCGGATAACAGGGAGTGTTTGCCATCCCTGCTGCAGACGATGCAATAATAAGGTGGCTGTTTTTTTTTTAAGCTAACAAAAACAGATAGATAGTGTTTATCTGTCCGTTAGGTAAGTTAAGCGCATTTCAGCGTAAATTGAGGATGGTGATAAGAGCTAACCGGTTACTGGGGCGGCCGTTAACCTTCCGTTCAAGAACTGTTGCCTAAGGCGAGCGAGGTATATTGGACTGAATTTCCGGCGATTTTTGACCCTTAAAACGGGGCCGCCTAGGTCACTAGGCGACGCTAATCGGCAAAAATTCAGCCACTGCGCGTCCCGCTCAAAATCTCTCGCTCTCGCTACGACACTAGTTCTTGAACGGGCTGTTAAACTACAATGCTTCGTTTTTTTGATTTCGTCGTATCTTGTGAATAAAAGTCTATTGAGTAATCTCGCAGCGGCAGCTGTGTTGGTATTGGGTCTGGTGGCGGATCATGCGCTGCTGAAGAGTGTGGGGCTTTTTGCTTTGTCGGGTGCACTGACTAACTGGCTGGCTATCCACATGTTGTTTGAAAAAGTCCCAGGGCTCTATGGTTCTGGTGTGGTGCCCATGCATTTTGAAGAATTCAAAGTGGGGATTAGGGAGTTGTTGATGAAGCAGTTCTTCAGCCCAGAGAACATGCAGCGCTTTTTGGGCTCAAGCACTGGGGCAGCTTCCATCGACCTGCAACCGGTCATTGAGAAGACCGACCTCAATCCTGCTTTCGATGGTCTGGTCAATGTGATTGAGACGTCGTCTTTTGGCGGTATGTTGGCCATGGTGGGAGGTGTAGAAGCATTGCAGCCACTGCGTGAGCCCTTTGTCGCCAAGATGAAGAACTCGTTGCTCAAAATCTCGGCAACCGAGGAATTTCAGGCGGCGGTACGCTCTAGCTTGGCTTCTAATGTGGGTGGGGAAGCGGTGCACGAGAAAATTAATGCCGTGATTGAGCAGCGTTTAGACGAG